>JACIWU010000119.1 GCA_014360805.1 Chloroflexota bacterium | reverse complement strand
GTTGCAAATCCTCATTGACCGGCTGAAGACGGCTTCCAACGGCTACGCCGGGTTGTTTGACGCCGTGAAAGTCAAGGAGGATGAACTGGACGCGCTGTACGAGTACGACCACCAGTTGCTCGGCTTCGTTCCGAGGATAGAAGAGGGAATCGGCAACATCGCCACAACGCTGAAGGAAGGCGGCGACCTGAACGTCGCCATCGCCGCGCTGATCACCGTCCTCCAGGAGATGGATACGGTGCTGAACCACCGCCAGGAGGCCATCCTCGGCGCGGGCGAGACCCAGTAAGTTCCTGGTAGCCAGGCAAGATTCTGAAAGGACGAAAGGAGTGTCCAATGGCACGGGTTTTTGATGTCATAGAATACTTTGACGAGACGGGGCAGGAGATCGTCCACCGCATTCCTGAGAGCGGCTCCGGCGACTTCCGCATCGGCTCGCAACTCATCGTGCGGGAGAGCCAGGCAGCCGTCTTCTTCCGAGATGGCAAGGCGCTGGACACGTTCGGCGCGGGGCGGCACACCATCACCACGGCCAACGTCCCGCTGCTGGTGGATCTCATCGGCAAGGCCTTTTCGGGCCAGACGCCCTTCAAGGCCGAGGTGTACTTCGTCAACCTGCGGGAGTTTCTTGACCTGAAGTGGGGCACGCCCGAACCCATCACGCTGCCCGACAAGGAACTGGGGATGGTGCGGCTGCGGGCGTTCGGCCAGTTTGCCATGCAGATCACCGACCCGCAGTTGTTCGTCAACAAGATCGTGGGCACGCAGGGCATCTACCGCAACGCGCAGATTGAGAACTACCTGCGGGGCGTGATCGTGTCCAGGATGACCGACGTTCTGGGCGAGTCCAAGGCGTCGCTGCTGGACCTGCCTGCGCTGTACGACGAACTGTCGGGGGTCATCAAGGCGCGCCTAGCCGATGACTTCAAGGCGCTGGGCATCACCCTCAAGGCGCTGTTCATCAACAACATCAGCCCGACCGAGGAGACGGCCAAGGCCATTGACGAGCGGGCCGCCATGGGCGCTATCGGCGACATGCAGAAGTACCTGCAGTTCAAGGCCGCCCGTGCGATGGGCGACGCGGCCACGGCAGGCGGCGAGGCGGGGTCGCTGACGGGCGCGGGCGTTGGGCTTGGCGCGGGCGTGGGCATCGGCGCGGCCATGGCGGGGGCGATCTCCGACGCGCTCCGCGCCGGTCGCGAAGGCCAGGCTGCGGCTCCGGCGGCAGCGGCGGCCGCCATGGTCAAGTGCCCCAACTGCGGCAACATGGTCCCCGCCGGCTCCAAGTTCTGCAACAACTGCGGCCAGAAACTGGCCGTGGAGAACAAGTGCCCCAACTGCGGCGTGGACGTGCCCCCTGGCTCCAAGTTCTGCCCCAACTGCGGCCAGAAACTGGCGTAGCAGGCCGCCGGCATGGATAACGATCGGGGGAGCCTGACCGAGGCTCCCCCGATGATGGTGCGGCGCCTGCCCTCTACGGGCCGCCCTCCAGAAAGCATATCAGCGCATTGGCCAGGCCCTGGGCTACGGCGTCCTGTCGGAGCACCAGGATCTCGCGGTCCAGGCGAAGGAAGCCGATCTCAATGATGGCCCCCGGCGTTTCGGGCGCGATCTCCTTCAGCGCGTGGTAGTGCAGCATGTCGTTGGTAATACTCCCTTCGTGGCGCGGCAACCCCGTGGCCGCCTGATACTCCTCCCACAGGCACGCCGCCAGCCGGTCGTCCACGGCGGGGATGGCGCTGTTCTGGACGCGGGCCACTTTGAACCCCGTGGCGCCCTCAATCGGCTCGCAAGAGTCGGCGTGGATGGCCAGGAAGGCGTCGGCCACGTAGCCGAGGATGCGCGGCGAGAACTCCGGCAGGAGTTCCACTTCGTACCCGTACCATTCCAGCAGGTCCTTGACCTTGCGGGCGACCGATAGGGTAATCTCCGCTTCGGTGAGGCCGTCCTCGCACGTGGCGCCGGAGTCATTCTGCCAATGGCCTGGGATGATGCCGATTTTCTTGGAGGGCAGGCCCTGAGGTCGCGGGTTTGGGTGCTGGGCCAGGAAGATGGAGGTCGGCGTGGGCGTGGGGACGGGGGGCACCGGGCCTGCGCCCGAGAACACCGCGACGTACAACAGCGCCCCCAGCGTAACCACGATGGCGCCAAGGAGCAGTCGCTCGCCCCATTTCAACTTGCGTTGCATGCTCTCGGTCAAGTGCCTGGCTCCCCCGAAGCGTGGTGTCCTCGCGCAGTCCCAAATATACCGCGGCCTCGGATTTTCGTCAACGCGGGCGCTGCGTTTGTGGCTGGAGGGCGCTGGGTGGGCCGATGCAGGCACGGTGGCGCCAGGCGCTTCGGGGCCCGTTTCGGCATGTACGGGAAACCTTTCCGGCTTGTGTGATAGATTCTTGTATGTGATGGAGGGAACATACTTGACAGAGAGCGGATTATTTCGTATACTTCATACAAGTCTCTCTTGGGAGACGCAGTAGAGCCCAGCGCCCTTGACAGAAAGCCCCCGCACCAAGGGGCCAGGCTCTCCGAACCAGTTGGAGGTCCTCGCTGTGTTGCAACGGGCGAATCCTGCTGGTGTGGAGGAGAAGGGAGGTGATTGTCCCGCAGGAAGATTTGCCGTTACTCGCTCGCACAAACTGCACCATATAGAGCAGCATCACCAGGACATGGGAGACACCGTGCTTATTCTTGGCCGCGCTAACGAACGCTCGCCCCTGCTGTGCACAGCAACGAGCGATCCAGGGCATGCGTTGTCCGAGAGGACAACGCGCGCAGGCCGAGACTGACCCCCATAACCGCGCGGTTGAGGCAGTCAAGGCAAGCGGCCAGGAGACTGGCAGCCGTTCGCAGCGCCTGAGCACAGGCCGCCGTCGTGCCATACCGACGCACCGATACGAGTTGCATCTTGTTTCAGCCTGACTTTTGCCGTGAAGTTCTGGCAGGGGTGGCTCATCGTCAAGGGCATTTGGCGCTCAAGCGCGGCATGACGAGGCCATGCGTGTTCCGATGCGAACGCTAGCCAACTCTAGTTGCTCAAGGAGGAGGCAAAATGTCCAAGAAGTTCATCGCTTTACTAGGGTTTGCTCTAGTCCTGCTGTTGGCCGCGGTGCTGATGGCAGGCTGTGCTGGCCCTCAAGGCCCCGCTGGTCCTCAGGGCCCCGCCGGCCCTCCGGGTCCAGCCGGTCCCCAGGGCCCTGCCGGTCCTACCACCCTGGTTACCCTGCCCAGTCAGCCCGAGACCTGTGCGGTGTGTCATAAGCGGGCGGGCGCCACGCATCAGGTGTACTACGAGGAGTTGTATCAGGATGGCGTGATCAAGGTTAGCGACATCGCCTATTCGTTCACGCCGCCCGATACCAGCAAGGTCAGTTTCAAGTTGACCAAGAACGGTGCTCCCTTTGACGTGCGGCAGGCCGACTCGTGGGGTGTCTACTTCGTACCCTACGCCGATTCCAAGTTCCAGTTTGAGCCCGCTCGCGGCCGGCTGTCTCTCAAAGGGAAAACCACCTATGACGGCCAGGGCGTTGCGACGACTGTGGTTACCGGCACCACGAACCTGGCGGCTATGGATGGTCTCATCGTCGTGTACGGCACGGATGAGATCGTCGGCAGTCTGCCCGCGCGCATCCGCCAGGGCAAGTACCCGTTCGTGGGCATGAAGCAAACCGGCAAGGGCGTGGATTACACGTCCCCGGCCAATGTTGCGGGCTGCGAGAAGTGCCACACGGTGCCCTACCTGAAGCACGGCTACATCTACGCCCAGGTGGATGGCGATCCGGCAACGGACTTCTACACCTGCAAGGTCTGCCACCTGGACAACGGTGAGGGCGGCCACTTTGAGTGGCAACTGCTGGTTACCGACCCGGCCAAGGCGCTTCCCGTCCTGGAGAGCGAAGAGAACGTAACGCCTGAGATCAAGGCCCAGTTTGCGTATAAGACCACAGTGATGAACGACGTGCACATGTCGCACGCCATGGAGTTCCCGTATCCCCAGTCCATGGCCAACTGCGTAACCTGCCATGAGGGCAAACTGGACAAGATCCTGGCCGACGCGAACTTCAAGACGGAAGTCTGCAAGAGTTGCCACCCGGTAACCACCGTTGAGGGGTTGGAGACGCCTGCGCCCGCCCTGAAGGCCGTCCTGCCGTCGCCGATTCACGACAACCTGGACCTGAACACCGTAGATTGCACCACCTGCCACGGCGAGGGGAAGGCGGCCCGGGGCTTCAGCAAGATCCACACCGGCTACGACCAGGCCATCTACACCGCATCCGGCCAGAAGTACTCGGACGCCATCAAGGTCAGCATTGACAGCGCGTCCTTCGCCGACAACAAGTTGACCTTCGCGTTCAGCGCGACCGAGGATCCCGACCTGGAAGGCGTCAACGCGGCCGACATCGTGCCCACCGTGCTGGTCAGCCTATATGGGTGGGACACGAAGGACTTCGTCCTCGGCGGCCATGAGCGGCTAGTGGACACCAACGGCGACGGCAAGATTGACCGCAGCGACCAGCCGATCTTGGAAGCCGCGCTGGGCGAAGAGCACGCGAACGTCACGGTAACGTCAGTCGGCGCCGGCAAGTGGGAAGCGACGTTTGACCTGTCCAAGTGGGCCGACCTGCTCACCAACGGCTCGGTGAAGCGCGCGGAACTCGCGGTCATGCCGGCTCTGAAGAACGCGGACGGTGTCATGGTCGCGTTGGTTGCGCCGTCGCGGACCTTTGACTTCGGCGCCAACGCCTTTGACGACAACTTCAACAAGCCCATCGTGAAGGTGGCGGATGGCTGCGACAACTGCCATGCCGCGCTGGGGACCACCTTCCACTCGCCGGACCGCGGCGGGAACGCGGTGGTCTGCCGCATGTGCCACATCACCAAGAGCGGCGCCGCGCACCTGGAGATGCAGTCGCGCTCGCTGGATTCGTACATCCATGCGACGCACGCGGGCCAGCCGTATGACGTCGGTCGCATTGACTTCGCCGATCCGGTGCAGGCCATGCACTACGAGCATCACGTTGAGTTCCCGTTCCCGACGCATGGCATCACCAACTGCGAGGCCTGCCACGTCAAGGGCACGTACGAGGCCGCGAGCGAGACTCAGTCGCTGCCTGGCCTCCTGTCGGCGGCTGCGACCTTGACGAATCGCGAGCGGAGCATCGGTGCCGTACCATCCTATGTTACCGGGCCCGGCTCCCGGGCGTGCGGTGGCTGCCACCGTGCCTTTGCGATCAACGAGGATGCTGTGGCCGAACTGGTAGCCTTCAATGTGCACACCCAGAACGGCGGCTACCTCGTTGAAGCGGGCGAGAATCCTGTGGACACCCTCATGAAGGTCATTGACGAGGTCATGGGGGCGTTCAAGTAGGGACTGCCATGGCAGGTGGGCTTCGGCCCGTCGTTGTCAAGCGAGAAGGGGCCCTTCGGGGCCCCTTTCCTGTTGTCGGGCGATCGCTTCGCGGGCCACGGAGAAGGATATCCCTCGCGGAAGCACAGAGGCACGAAGGGTTTTATTGCGTCATTGTGTGGGAAAGGGATGTTTCACACGGAGACACAAAGGCACAGAGTTTCTCCTTTGTGTCCTCGTGCCTCTGTGTGGGAAAAGAGCACCGAGCAGTGCCGGGCGGCTATTCGCCGTCCCACCATGTCGCCGCGCGCTTCTTGCCGATGGGGCAACTGCTGATGCACAGGTTGCACTGCAGGCGGGTGAAAGGAGTGATCTGCTTCACCTCGCGCTGCTGCTTGGCTCGCATCTCAGGCGACGGGGCGAACTCCGCGATGCACCGACTGCGATCAAATCCCCATGCGGTGAGCGCGCCCGTGGGGCAGCGGCTGATGCAGATGGAACAAGAGGCGCAATAATAGTCGGGTACGGGAGTGTCGGGCGGGAGTGGCGGCTCCACGAATACCGCCCCCAACCGCACCCTCGGCCCGAATTCCCGCGTAACGACCAGCCCGTTCAGCCCGCGCACGCCTAGCCCTGCCCGCACCGCCGCCTCACGCAGGTTCACCAGGCTCGCCGAGTCCACAAACGTGAGCGGCTCGGCCCGAACGCCCCGCGCGATGAGGTCCAGCGCCAAGAGCGCCGCGCGCGCCACCAGCGCTTCGTAGGCCACCTTGTGCCAGCGGCGGCGCCCCGCGATCTCCACATACGTGTTGAAGTCGTAGGCGTCGTCGGGCGTGTACAACCCCAGGACCACCACGCTCCCCACCCACGCGGGCAGGCCGTCGCCCTCGGGCGCGCAGATGCCCGCCAGGTCCCAGTCCCGATCGCGGGCCATCTGCTTGATCATCACGGCCAGTTCTCCTGGCGTCATGTCGCCTCACCCCCAGGCGTGGATTGCGGGGACGGACGCCGCGCGCCCCATGCGCAAGGATACTCCTCGCGCCCGCCGTCGTCAAGATAGCGCGCTGCGGGGCGCGTTTCAACTTGGGGGCAAATCCGGGAATGGCTGGGCTAGGATGGGTGAGAGCGTAGGGCAGGTTCCCATACCTGTCCTCTGCCTTCAGCGGCTATGGAAAGCCACCCTACGCTCTATGCGTTTCATGCTGCCGCTCATCGGTCTGATTATTGAATCTCGCTACTCCAATAGAACACTCGCATCTTCAGTTCGGCCCGTCAGAACAGGGGGCCGCTAGACGTA
>JACIWU010000118.1 GCA_014360805.1 Chloroflexota bacterium | reverse complement strand
GCCCCCACCGTGCTGGATCATCTGACGGACGCGGGTATCCCCGTCGTGGCCATCGGCAAGATTGAGGATATTTTCGCAGGGCGCGGCATCACCGAGGCTGTCCACACGAAAGACAACGCCGACGGCATGGATCAGACCCTGGCGGCCATGGAGCGCATCGCGCGCGGTCTCATCTTCGCGAATCTGGTGGACTTTGACATGGTGTACGGGCACCGCAACAACGCCGAGGGCTACGCCCGCGCACTGGAACAGGTGGACGCGCGCCTGCCCGAATTCCAGGCGCGGCTGCGGCCGGGCGATGTGCTCATCCTCACCGCCGACCACGGGTGCGATCCCACGACGCCCAGCACCGACCACTCGCGCGAGTACGTGCCGCTGCTGGTGGCCGGGCCGGAGATTCGCGCCGGCGTGGACCTGGGCACGCGCGCCACGTTCGCCGACGTGGGCGCAACGGTCGCCGAGTTCTTCGGCGTCGCGGGCACGGGCTTCGGGACGAGTTTCGGCCACCTGGTAGTGCGATAGGCGCTGGTAGTCTTCTCTCGGCGTTCTCTTGGCCATTTCACCGCCGAGACCACGGAGATCGCAGAGCCGTTTACGTTTCGCCGCGTGCTCTACTGCTCAAGGGTGGCCTTGTCTCCTCAACAGTGCCCCAGGTGGAGACCGCCGGCGCCGCGGCACACGAAAAAGACCCCCGAGGGCATTCGCGCCCCGGGGGTCTTGCTGTCCGCTGACCGCTGACGGCTGACTGCTGACTGCTCTAGAAGAACACCTTGGCCAGTTCGTACAGTTCCAGGTCAATCTTCTTGTTGGACGCCACGGCGTGCTCCAGTTCCACGGGCACGATCTTGTTGCCCTTGAGGGCGGCCATATAGCCGAAGCGTCCCTCGCGGATGAGGTCCACGGCGAACACGCCCAGGCGCGTCGCCAGGACGCGGTCAAACACCGACGGGCTGCCGCCGCGCTGCAGGTGTCCCAGCACCACCGTGCGCGCCTCAAACCCGATGCGCTTCTCAATCTCCTTGGCGACGCGCTCGCCCAGGCTGCGCTTGTCCAGGCGCACATGGCCGAAAGCATCGCGCTCGCCCAGGTCTTCGGGCTCGGGCAGGTCGGTGATCTTGGCGCCCTCGGCCACGACGACGATGGCGAAGTTCTTGCCGGCGTCGCGCCGATTCTTCAGGTGGGTGCAGATGGCGTCCATGTTGGTGGGCGACTCGGGCACGGCGATGAAGTCGGCCCCGCCGGCCAGCCCTCCGACGACGGCGACCCACCCGGCGTCGCGCCCCATGACCTCCACGACGATGACGCGATGGTGCGCGGTGGCCGTGGTGTGCAGTTTGTCCAGCGCGTCGGCGACGGTGGTGGTGGCCGTGTCAAACCCGATGCAGTAGTCGGTCTCGGCCACGTCGTTGTCCATGGTCTTGGGCACACCCACGGCGGGCAGGCCCTTGGCGGCCAGCGCCGCCGCCACGCTCAGCGTGTCGTCTCCACCGATGGCCACCAGGCCGTCCAGTTGCATGGCCTTGAAGTTGGCGAAGACCTTCTCCATCATCTTGGGGTCTTTCAGCGGGTTGGTGCGGGAGGTGCCCAGGATGGTGCCGCCCACGTGCAGGATGCCCGACACGGACTTGGGCGTGAGCGGTTCGTAGATGCCCTCCACCATGCCCTGCCAACCGTTGCGGATGCCCACGACTTCCCACCCGTACTGAAACGCCCGACGGGCCACGGCGCGGATGGCCGCGTTGAGGCCCGGGACGTCGCCTCCTCCGGTCAAAACTCCGATTCTCATACGATTTCCTCCCAGGTATTGCGGTTTGCTATTCTTCCGCGCCTCCCAGATGGGCGCTGCGGAACTGCTTGGGCGCGTCCACGAAGGCGCCGCTGGCCGTGATGCGACCCGCAGACTTGAACAGGCGAATCTTCTCGCGGACGCGCTCCTTGACGCGCTCCCGCGCGACGCTCAACGCATGGCGCGGATCCACCGAGTCGGGGTGTTTGGCCAGCCCCTCCTTGATGCCCTCGGTGAATGCCTCGTTCAGGTACGTGGCCACGTTGATTTTCGCGATGCCGTACTGGATGGCCTCCTCAATGCTGGACTCGCGGACGCCCGAGGAGCCGTGCAGCACCAGCGGGATGCGGGTCTTCTCGTACACGGCCTTGATGCGCGCAATGTCCAGTTCGGCCTCCTGGCAGCGCATGGCATGCACCGATCCGCAGGCCACCGCCAGCGAGTCCGCCCCCGTCAAGCGGATGAACTCCGCCGCCTGGTCGGGGTCGGTCATCAGGGCCTCCACCTGCTCCTTGGTCAGGTGCTCGTCGGACTGCGCCACGCGGCCCAGTTCGGCCTCCACGGGGATGCCCACGATATGCGCGATGTCGCAAACCTTCTTGGTGATGGCGACGTTCTGCTCAAACGGGAGTTTGGAGCCGTCAAACATGAGCGACGTGAAACCGGCATGGAGACAGCGCACGTTCTGCTCGTAGTCGGTCCCGTGATCCAGGTGTAGCACCACGGGCACGTCCACCAGGCTGGCCGCGATTTTCACCAGGCCCGCGGCGTAGGCCAGGCCCGCGTAGCGAATGGCCCCCTGGCTCACCTGCAAGATGACCGGCGCACGCTCTTCTTGCGCCGCTTCCACGATGGCCTGGACCTGCTCCATGCAGTTCGCGTTGAACGCGCCAACGGCGAAATGGTCCTGCGCCGCGCGCTGCAACAGTTCTTTGCTGGTTACCAACGGCATAGTCTCTTCTCCTGGCCTGACGATGATTTCTTCGCGCGGTCCTGTGCGCCGCGCGTGATTCAAGGCTTGGTCCTGCGGAACCGCAGCACCCACTCGTGGTGGGCCGACCTCTCGGTCTCTGGGCAGGGCTCGTCGGGTGCGCGAATTCCTCTCACCACGTCGCTGCCCTCGGTCCCGACGGCCACGGTGTAGTCCACGCCTGGCTCCATGACGAAGTCCGCATAGCCCGGATCCACGTAGGGCTTTAGGCCGGTGTAGAACGCATCCGAGCCACCGCTCCAAGTTACCTCAATGCGGATTCCCGGGACGCCGCGCTCCTCCTCGTCAAAGACGAAGATGGCGATGACGTCGGGGCCGGCACCCGCCGCGCACACGCTCTCCTTCGCGATCAGACGGAAGACCTGCATGGACGGCGGCATGGTTGGCGTCGCGGTCGGCGCGGGCGTCGGCGTGGGCTGCGGCGTATGCGTCGGCGACGGCGTTGGCGTTGGCGAAGGTGATGGCGTGGGCGTCGGCGTTGGGGCTGGCGTGGCGATGTACACGAGAAGCCGTGCCGTGATTCCCCCCAGTTGCTCAGCCAGCCGCGCCATGGCCCGTATATGCTGAAGGCTTGCGCCCTGATCCAGGCGCGTTTCGGCCACCTGGGCCACGAACGCCCCCGGGTCGTGCACGCCCAGCAAGGCCAACCGCGCTCGCGCCGCGTCCAGGTCGCCCGTCAGCGCATAGCCGTCGGCGACCAAGTCGGCCCACAGGGCCTTGCGCTCCGCCATCAGGTCCGCGGGGTCGGCCTCGGTGTACTGGACGGGCCACACCACCCACGCCAGGACAAGCCCCACGGCCAGGCCCAGCGCCAGGCCCAGCATGGCCCAAAGCCCAACTCTCGCGCGCGGCGGCGCCTGCACCGATGCGGGCTTCATGGTTGTTTCAGCGCCTCCATCAGTTTCAGCACGCGCAGCGCGCCACGGGCGTCGCCCCGCGCTTCCAGCGCCGAGACGGCCTGCGCCAGCGTCTGCTCGGCCTTGGGGCCGAGGAGCGCCACGGCGGCGCGGGCCTGCGCCAAATCCCCGGTCAGTTCCCACTGCTCACTGACCATCTGAATGTATAGGTACTGATGCTCCGCGCGCAGGTCGGGCAGGTCGGTGTCATAGTACTGCACGGGCCACACGACCCAGCCGATGATGCCGCCCAGCGCCAGGCCGAGGACAAGCCCGATGAGGGCGGCCAGCGCCCGTTTCACCCATACTGGCATGTGAGCCATTCCCTCCATGTGGGGCACAACAGGCCCAAAAAGAGCGGGGGACTTTCCCCCGCTGCCACGGTGCGCGTCCGACGCCGCTTGTCAAACCTCGCGCGACTCTGCTATAATAGTCCCGTCTGGTGCCGAAGGTGGGAGTCGAACCCACATGAGGAGTGATCCTCAACGGTTTTTGAGACCGCCGCGTCTGCCATTCCGCCACTTCGGCGCAGGAGGCGAACCTGCCAGATTCGCGCGAAGTATAGCGCATCAGGGAACTTTCGTCAAGTTGCTGAGCGGAAGGTATTCGGTCCTGTCTTGTGTTGGCGAAAGGCGCGGCACGCTTCCGGAAGCGCGTCGCGTCTATGCCCTCCCGAAGGGCGCGGGGGATACCACATCTCACCCCCGGCCTTCGGCCTCCCCCTCTCCGCGCGCGGAGAGGGGGAACGAGGGGGTGAGGTGGTCCGCGTGTAGTTCACCAACGGGAGGTGAAACTGAGTCGGCGGAGGGGCTTCGGCCCAGCATGACGCGGGCCAAGGCGGGGGCGGCGTGGGGCGATCTAGGAGGTAGGGATGAGGACCTTCACGGCAGTTGTTGAGAAGTGTCCCGATACGGGGTTGTATGTCGGCTATGTGCCGGGCTTCCCGGGGGCACACACACAAGCGGCAACGCTTGACGAACTGCAGAAGAATCTGCAAGAAGTCATTGAGATGCTGCTGGAGGACGGTGAGCCATCGCTTGAAGCCGAGTTTGTCGGTACCCAGACAGTGGTGATTGGCGGATGATGGCCAAGTGTCCTGTCCTCAAGCCGCGAGAGGTAGCAGCGATCTTGGAGAACCTCGGCTTTGTGGAGGTGCGCCGAAAAGGCTCCCATAGGCAGTATCGTCATCCGGATGGACGGTGCACAACCGTGCCTTTTCATACGGGACGAGATGTCTCACCGATCCTGCTGCGCCAGATAGCCAAGGATATCGGCCTTACCGTAGAAGAGTTGCTGAAGCACAGATGATGGGGTGAGTATCCCATCGGGAATGCGTCTCACTCGCGCCTCCGCCACCATTCCCCTGTTCCGCGGCGCGGGGCAGGGCAGGGGCGGCCCTTGCAGTTTGGAGCATGATGGACGAACAAAGCCTGATCGCGCAGGCTCAACGAGGAGACCTGCACGCCTTCAATCAACTGGTGCTGGCGTATCAGTCCACCCTGTACAACGTGGCGTATCGCATCCTGGGCGACAGCGACGCGGCGGCTGACGCGACCCAGGATGCCTTCGTGTCGGCCTACAAGGCCATCGCTCGGTTTCGCGGCGGCTCGTTCAAGGCGTGGCTGCTGCGCATCGTTACGAATGCCTGCTACGATCAGTTGCGGGTCAAGCAGCGCCGCCCCACCGACTCGCTGGACGACATGCTGGTGGAGCCGGAGCACGACGCCACGCTCCGCGATGACTCCGAAAGCCCCGAGGACTTCGTGCTGCGGCAGGAACTGGGGGCAGCCATCCAGCAGGGGTTGAGCGTGCTGCCGCCGGACCAGCGTATCACGCTGGTTCTGTCGGACATTGAGGGCCTGAGTTACGAGGAGATCGCCCAGGCCACCCAGGTCTCCCTCGGAACGGTCAAATCCCGGCTCAGTCGCGCCCGCTCCAAATTGCGCGACTACCTGCTCCACAACGGGGAACTTTTGCCCGCCGCCTATCGTCTTCAAGGCGGTACAGGCTAGAGGAGCCGGTTCATGGCATTCTGGATGCGAGATAAGCACAAGCAAATCAAAGAGAATCTGTCGGCCTACCTGGATGGCCGTCTGGACCCGAAGCAGGCCGCCGAGGTGGAGGCGCACCTGGCCTCGTGCGCCGAATGCGCCTGGGAGAAGCAGACGCTGGAACAGACGCGGCGGTTGGTGCAGATGGCGCCTCGGGTAGCCGTTCCACGCTCGTTTGTCCTCAGCCCGGCGCAGGCGGAGAAGCCGACGCGCGCGGGCGCATTCGCCGTTGCGCCGCTGATGGCCCTGCGGACGGCGACGGCTGTGGTGGGCGTGTTGCTGGCGTTCGTGATCGCGGGCGACCTGTGGCTGCGGCCGATGGCGCCTGCTCCTGCCCTCGCGCCGATGGTGGGCGCGCCGCCTGCCCCCACGGGCGATATGTATGCGTTCGCCACGACGCCCGAGCCGACGGCCACGGAAGAGGTCGTCATGAAACTGGCGGCACAGCCGCAAACCGAGACGCCCGCCCCCGCCGCTGCGCCCGAGGCGACTCCTGCCGTGCCCTCGCCCGAAGGGGACGGGCGCGGCGCGTTCCAACCCGAGGCGACGCCGGAATTGGCCGCGCGGGGCCTATCGGCAACCGAGCGCGGTGAGGCCCGTGCGCCCTTCTGGGCCGAGATCTGGGTGTGGCGCGCCGCCGAAGGGGCGCTGGCAGCCATGTTCGTGGCGCTTCTGGTGATCACGGTAACGGGCTGGCGGCGCGTGGCCCGCATGTGAGTCTAAATAATTCCTACCTCACCGCGGAGCGCCCCGAGAGCGCAGAGGTTTTTCGTGTCTCTGGGTGAGGGCCGGTAGGGCAGGTTTCCATACCTGCCCACGGTGCGGCGGCTACGGAAAGCCGTCCAACCGAACCGGAATCATCGCCATTACTCACGCTCGCTTTTTCATAAGAACGCACGATGTGGTAACATAGCGCCAGGAGGCCCATCGGGAGGTCGCACATTCGGTTGGCGCTGCTCTCTCGGCGGCCATCGTAGGGCAAATTGGCAATT
>JACIWU010000117.1 GCA_014360805.1 Chloroflexota bacterium | reverse complement strand
TCTACATTCGCGCGGATTCGCGTTATCCGCGTTTACAACTCCCAACGTGCGACGCACCTCGGAGGTGCATCGCACGTTCTCCACGCACGTTCCCCATTCGCGTGGATTCGCGTCATTCGTGGTTACAACTCCCAACGTGCGGCTCCCAACTGCTTTCGGCGGCTATGGAAAGCCGCCCTACGTGTCTACATTCGCGCGGATTCGCGCCGCTCGTGGATGCGGCGGCGCCCGTTTTTGCCCCTTTTGCCGCATCGGGCGTATAATCGGGCCGAACCTCCCCCCGAAGTCTCTGGAGGTCATAGCATGACCCTGCGGCAAAAAACCATCGTTATCATTGCTCTGATGTTCGTTTCCCTCGTTCTCGTCCTCTATGCCATCCTGCGGACGACGCTGCTGCGCGAGTTCAGCCACCACGACGCGGCGCAGGCCCGCCGCGGCGCACAGCAAGCCCTGGCGATGCTGGAAGCCGACCTCAGCAACCTGGGCGCAATAACCGAGGATTGGGCTGCCTGGGACGACACCTATGCCTTCGTCCAGGGCGCCAACCCAGATTACGTGCAGTCCAACTTGGTGGAAGGGACCTTCACCGCATTGCGGCTCAACCTGATGGTCTTCCTGGACGCATCGGGGCAAATCGTGGAGGCCCGCGCGTTTGACCTGGACAATGTGGAGGAAGCGCCCGTACCCGCAAGCCTGCTGGCCCACCTCGGCGCCGATAGCCCCCTCTTGCGCCACGACGGCGACGGCGTCCTGGCTGGCGTCCTCATGCTGCCGGAAGTCCCCGTCCTGGTGGCATCCAGCCCTATCCTGACCAGCATGGACGAAGGGCCTGCGCGGGGCTCGCTCATCATGGGCCGCTACCTGACCGAAGGCGAGATACAAGGCATGGCGCAGAGGGCGCTGCTGGCGCTGTCGGCGGTGCGGCTGGACGAGCAGGGCGCGCAGGCGGATGTAGAGCGCGTGCGCGCCGCGCTGTCGCCGCAGACTCCGACCGTTACACAGGTGGTGGACGAGGAGCGCATGGCCGGCTATGCGCTGGTGCAGGACATCTACGGCGCGCCGGTGTTGGCGCTCCGCGTGCAGATTCCCCGCGATTCGTACATGCAGGGGCTGATCGCGACCCGGTACCTGCTGGCGGGCGTTGTGGCGCTCGTTCTGCTGTTTGGGGCGGTGATCCTAGCGCTGCTGCAAAAGTCCGTGCTGACCCCGCTGGCCCACCTCAGCGCCGCCATCGGCAATATCGGCGCCAGCAGCGACTTCGCCCAGAGGGTGGATGCGAAAGGACGGGATGAACTCGCTGTCGTGGGCCGGACGGTGAACCGGACGCTGGAAGCACTGGAGGCCGCCCATCGCCGCTACCGCGACCTGTTTGACCGCGTGCCGGTGGGCCTCTACCGCACGCGACCCGACGGCAGCGTGATAGACGCCAACCCCGCCCTGGCGCACATGCTCGGCTACCCCGACGTAGAATCCCTGCTCAAGGTAAACACAGCCTCCGTGCACATCGCGCCCGAACAGCGCGAGCGCGAACGTGCCCTGCTGGAGCAACAGGGAGCCGTCCGCGGCATTGAGTTGCAGTTGCGCCGCGCCGATGGCTCCACCATCTGGGCGCAGGACAACGTCTACGCGGTGCGCGACGCCGAAGGCAACGTGCAGCACTACGAGGGAAGCCTGGTGGACATCACGCAGCGCAAGCGCGCCGAGGAGGAACGCGAGCGCCTCATCGGCGAGTTGCAGAAGGCACTGTCCGAGGTGAGGACGCTCAGCGGGTTGTTGCCCATTTGCGCCTCGTGCAAGAGGATTCGCGACGACCAGGGCTACTGGCGGCAGGTGGAAGAGTATGTGCGCGACCACACCGAGGTGGAATTCACCCACAGCATCTGCCCCGACTGCATGAAACGGCTGTACCCGGAGTTTTCCCAGGGGGATGAATAGCGACGAAGCAATTCCTTCCGGGTCTGTTCTTCCTTCGCGCGGATTCGCGCGATTCGTGGTTACAACCCCCAACGTGCGACGCACCTCGGAGGTGCATCGCACGTTCTCCACGCACGTTCCCCATTCGCGTGGATTCGCGTCATTCGTGGTTACAACTCCACGCCCGCAACCCGAATGCGCGTTTTGCACGTGCGGCCTGGACGCGACTATAATGGAGCGAAAGCGAATGCCGGCGATGGACGGAGGACGCGCTCGCCATCGCCGTTGGAGAATGCATGTACGACACGCACACGGCCTATGTTGTCCCACTATTCCTCGCGGCGGCCATCGCGGCGGGCCTGAGCCTGTACGCGTTCAGGTGGCGACCGCGCACAGGCTACGCCATCGCGTTCGGCCTCCTGGCCGCGTGTGTCGCAATCTGGTCGCTGGGCTACGCGCTGGAGCTGCTGGCGCCGCAAGCCTCCACCAAGTTGCTTTGGCTGAAGTTGGAGTACCTGGCGCTCCCCTACGTGTACCCGCTGCTCCTGGCGTTCATCGTTCACTATACCGGACGGGGCGGGTGGCTTTCGCGGCGAAGGATGCTCGCCCTGGCGGTCGTACCGGCGTTGACCACGCTCCTGGCCCTCACCAACGACGTACACGGCCTCATCTGGTCAGGACATACGTTGCGCACGACAGGGGGCCTCACCGTGTTGGTCTTGCGGCACGGGGCGTGGTTCTGGGTGTTCTCCGCGTATGGTTTGGTCGCCCTTGCCGCCAGCGCCGCGCTGATGGTCAAAGCCTACGCCGAATCCACCTCGCTGCGCCGCCGCCAGATGGGCCTCCTGGGCATCGGAGTGGCCCTGCCCGTGATTCCGGGCGCGATCTACCTGCTCGGCGCCGGCCCTGTGCCCGGCCTGAACCTGGCCCCCTTCGCGTTCACGGTTTCCGCCGCGCTGTTCGCTTTCGCCATCTTCCGCTTCCGGTTGCTGGCACCCGCGCCCTTTGAAATCCCCACCGCGCCCCCGAGTTTCGGCGATGCGCTCCTCATACTGGACGCGGAGGGCTGCATCCGACACCTGAATCGTGCAGGCGAACGCATCCTGGGCTGGCAGGCTTCGGCGACGCTGGGCCACCCAGTGGAGGCGCTCGTCCCGCGCTGGGGTGAGATCCTCGCCGCGCTGCAAGATGGCACGACCACCGAGGCGGAAGTCCTCCTGGGCGAGGGTGCGGCCCAACGGCGGTATGCCGTGAGCATGGTGCCGGGGCCCGATCAGCCGGCAACGCCGGCGGGGCGGCTGGTGATCTTCCGCGACATCACCGAGCGCGCCCTGGCAGAGCGGGCGCTGCGGCAAAGCGAGGCCGCCTTCCGCACCCTGGCCGAAACGCTGCCCGCGGCGGTGTTCATCTACCAGGGCGAACACTTCCGGTACGCCAACCCGGCGTGCACCACCCTCACCGGCTACAAGCGCCGCGAATTGGCCAACATCCGCTTCTGGGAACTGGTGCACCCCGATCACCGCGAGATGGTGCGCCAGCGCGGGCTGGCCAGGCAGACGGGGAGCGAAGTTCCCCCCCGCTACGAATTCAAGATCGTTACCAAGAGCGGCGAGGAGCGCTGGGTGGATTTCGCCGCGGCGGTGGTGGAGTTTGAGGGAAAGCCCGCCGCCATGGGCACCGCCTACGACATCTCCGAGCGCAAGCGCGCCGAGGAGGAACTACGCCGCCGCAATGCCTACCTGGCCGCCCTGCACGAGACCTCACTCTCCATCATGGCGGGGCTGCACCTGGAAGACGCGCTGCAGGTCCTCGTCAAGCAGGCCATGGACCTCATCGGGGCCAGTTACGGCTGGCTGTACACGGTGGACAAGGAGCGCGACGAGATCGTGGCCAGCGTGGGCGAAGGCGGCTACCGTAAGTTCGTGGGCCGCCGCATGAAGCGCGGAGAGGGTCTCGCGGGCAAGGCGTGGGCGACGGGCCAGCCCCTCATCGTGGATCATTACCACTCGTGGCCGGGGCGCTCGTCCTACTACGAGAAGGACCCCGCGGGGCCGGCGATGGGCGTGCCGCTGAAGTCGGGCCAGGAAGTCATCGGCATCCTGGGGCTGTCGCGCCCTGTGTCGGCGCCGCCGTTCACGCAAGAAGAGATAGAACAATTCACCCTCTTCGCACGCCTCGCCTCCATCGCGCTGGAAAACGCCCGCCTGTACAGCGAGGTGCGCCGCGAACTGGCCGAGCGCACCCGCGCCGAGGCCATCCTCCGCGACAGCGAGGAACGCTATCGCACCCTGTACGAGGCGGCCAAGGATGCCATCTTCCTCATGCGCGAAGATCGGTTCATTGACTGCAACCCGCGCACGCTGGAGATGTTCGGGTGCGCTCGGGAGGACATCATCGGCCAGCCGCCCTATCAGTTTTCGCCGCCCTTCCAGCCCGATGGCCGCGACTCGCGCACGGCGGCGCTGGAGCGGATTCGCGCGGCGCTGGCGGGCCAGCCGCAGTTCTTTGAATGGACCCACACGCGGCTGGACGGCACGCCCTTTGACGCCGAGGTCAGCCTCAACGCCATTGAGTTGGCCGGCGAGGTGCTCATCCAGGCCATCGTCCGCGACATCAGCGAACGCAAGCGGGCCGAGCGCGTCCAGGGCGTGCTCCTGCGCATCGCCCAGGCCGCCGCCACCGCCGCCACGCTGGAAGAACTCCTCCTTGCCATCCACCAGCAACTGGGCACCCTGATGGATGTTACCAATTTCTACGTGGCCCTGTACGACCCCCAAACCGACCTGTACTCCTTCCCCTTCTACCGCGACGAGTACGATCGGCTGGAGACCCTGCCCGCGCAGGACCTGCACAAGAGCGTAACCGACTACGTGCGCCGCACCGGCAAGCCGCTGTTCGTGGACGCCGCCACCAACGAGCGGCTGGTGCGCGAGGGCGAAATAGAGGTCATCGGCACGCCCTCGCTGGTGTGGATGGGCGCTCCCCTTCGGACCAATCGCGGCGTCATCGGCGTCGTCGCCGTCCAGAGTTATCACAAGGATGCCCTGTACTCGCCGCGCGACCTGGAACTCCTGGCCTTCGTCGCCGACAATGTGGCCTCGGCCATTGAGCGCAAGCGCGCCGAGGAGGAACTGCGCCTCAGCGAAGAGAAGTTCCGCACCATCTTCCACACCAGCACCGACGGCATCGTCATCAGCGACCTGGACACCGGCACGCACCTGGAGGTCAACGATGGGTACCTGCTGCTGACGGGCTACACCCGCGAGGAACTCATCGGGAAATCTTCACTGGAACTCGGCACGTGGGCGGATCCCGAGGCGCGCGCCGAATTGGTGCGGCGACTTCGCGAGCGGGGCATCGTCAGCGGGATGGAGGTGCAAATCCGCCGCAAGGACGGTACCATCCGCCACGTGCTCATCTCGGCCCAGATGGTGGAGATCGCGGGCCGCAGGTGGATGCTGTCCACGAATCGGGACATCACCGAGTACAAGCGCCTGGAAGAGCAACTGCGCCAGTCGCAGAAGATGGAGGCCATCGGCACGCTGGCGGGCGGGGTAGCCCACGACTTCAACAACCTCCTGACGGCCATCCTGGGCAATGCGGCGTTCCTGTTGGATGCGCTGGAGCCGGATGATGAGCGCGCCGAGGAGGTGCGCGAGATTCAGAAGGCCGGCCAGCGCGCCGCCGCCCTCACGAGCCAACTGTTGGCCTTCAGCCGTCGCCAGATGGTAGAGCCGCGCGTCATTAACCTCAACACCGTCATCACCGACACCAGCCGAATGCTCCAGCGGCTCATCGGCGAGGATATTGAACTGCGCCTGTCGCTGGAAGGCGACCTGGCCGCCGTCCGCGCCGACCCCGGCCACATCGGGCAGGTGCTGGTCAACCTGGCCGCCAACGCCCGCGACGCCATGCCCACAGGCGGGCGCCTCACCATTGAGACGGCCAACGTCATCCTGGGCGAGAGTTTCCAGCAGCAACACCCCGAAGTAACCCCAGGCGAGTACGTCCTGATGGCCGTTTCCGACACGGGGGTGGGCATCCCGCCCGAAATCCAGGACCGCATCTTTGAGCCATTCTTCACCACGAAGGAGGTGGGCCGCGGGACGGGGCTGGGGCTGTCGGTCGTGTACGGCATCGTGCGGCAGAACGAGGGCCATATCTTCGTGGAGAGCCAGCCCAGCCAGGGGACCCGCTTTGAAATCTACCTGCCCAGCGTCCCAGGCGCGGCCTACGAGGCAGGTCCGGACGAGCGCGGACTCCCGCGGGGCGGCAGCGAGACCATCCTCCTGGTGGAAGACGAGGACATCGTGCGCGAGGTCGCCGCGCGAATCCTGCGCAACCAGGGGTACACCGTCCTGGAGGCAAAGGACGGCGAGCGGGCGCTTGGCCTGTGCGCCGAGTACGACGGCCCCGTGCACCTCCTATTGACCGACGTGGTCATGCCCCAGATGAGCGGGCAGGAACTGGCGCGGCGCGTGGCGGCCCTTCGTCCCGATGTGCGCGTGCTGTACACGTCGGGCTACTCCGACACCATCATGATGCGCCAGGCGTCGGAGGTAAAGGGGGTCTTCCTGCAGAAGCCGTTCACGGTGCGCGAACTGCTCGGCAAGGTGCGCGAAGTGCTGGACCGCGAACCGTAGGCCCCGCCCCCGGACGCCACGGCACGCGAAGCAATGCCGTGGAACTGTAACGCGAATCGCGCGAATTCACGCGAATGGGGTCGGGGTGAGGGCGCAAAGCCCTGCGGGCTGGGGTTAGCCCCCGCGCGGCCATGCGGCAATTCACCCCCACCCGTGTGGAGCAAATTGCCAATTTGCTCCACGCACACGGCGGGGGG
>JACIWU010000116.1 GCA_014360805.1 Chloroflexota bacterium | reverse complement strand
ACCCTTGCCCAAAGAAAGCGATGAACAGATGGCGCTACTTGACACGCCCTTCCATATCAGGGGCGACGCACTTCCGAAAATGCTCCGCGCCTCGGTTGCCAACACAAGGCGGGCCAAATCGGCGGCGCGCCCGCGCGATTTGCCTCGCCCGTCGCCCATACTATAATGAGGCCGAACCTGATGCTGTCGGAACCTGAAGCCCGTTTCGGGCGTTCTTCAAGCAGGTTTTCCAAGAGAGAAGATTCACGATGCACAGACACCCTGTTCACCCATCCGCCACGGCACGGGCGCGGCCAAGCGCCATGTACCGCGCCGCCAGGGCCTTCGCCATCGCGTCGGCGGCGGCCGTGGCGCTGTTCTTCGCGGCCCTCGCCGTCGGCGTTGTGCTCTACGCCCGCATCGCGCGCAACCTGCCGCCGCCCGAAGAACTGCGGGCGCGCTCGGCCACGTTCCTGAGCACCAAAATCTACGACCGCAACGGCGGCCTCTTGTACGAAATCTTTGACCCTTACGGCGGCAAGCGCACGCTGGTGCCCCTCAGCCAGATTTCCCCTTATGTCCGCAACGCGACGATTGCGACCGAGGACGCCAACTTCTACCGCCACCCTGGGTTTGACCCGCTGTCGGTGCTGCGCGCGCTCTGGTACGACGTTACCGAGCGCCGTATCGTGTCGGGCGGGAGCACCATCACCCAGCAACTGGTCAAGACGCTGTTCCTGACGCCGGAGGTGAGCCTCAAACGCAAGATTACCGAGGCGGTGCTCGCCGCCGAAATCACCCGCCGCTATAGCAAGGACGAGATTCTGGAGATTTACCTGAACGAGATCAACTACGGCAACCTGGCGTATGGCATAGAGGCGGCGGCCGAAACGTATTTCGGGAAGACCGCGGCGGCGCTGGATCTGGCGGAATCGGCGTTTCTGGCCGGCCTGCCCCAGGCCCCTGCGCTCTACGACCCGTATGCCCACTTTGACGCCGCCAAGAAGCGCCAGCGCGTCGTCCTGCAACTCATGGTAGAGCAGGGCTACATCACCAGCGCCCAGGCCGAGGCCGCTGCCCAGCAGGCGCTGAACCTGGTGCCGCCCCGATTCGGCTCGGAAGCGCCGCACTTCGTCGCCTACGTGCGCGAGATTCTGGAGCAGAAGTACGGCACCGAGGTGCTGTACCGAGGCGGCTTCCAGGTCTACACGACGCTGGACCCGCAGATGCAGGCCATCGCCCAGCGCGCCGTGAGCGAGCACATCGCCCAGGTGCGCGACCCCTACCACGCCACCAACGGTGCGCTGGTGGCCCTGGACGTGCACACCGGCGAAATCCTCGCGATGGTCGGCAGCGCCGACTTCAACGACAAGAGCATAGACGGCCAGGTGAACGTGACCCTGCGCCTTCGGCAGCCCGGCTCGTCCATCAAGCCCATCACCTACCTCACGGCGTTTGAGATGGGGTGGACGCCCGCCACGGTGATCCTGGACATGGAGACCGAGTTTCCGGACGGCGCTAACCCGCCCTACAAGCCCCACAACTACGACAACAAGGAGCACGGCCCCGTTACCGTCCGCACGGCGCTGGCCAACTCCTACAACATCCCCGCCGTCAAGGCCCTCCAGTTCGTGGGGCTGAAGAACATGCTGGAGACCGCGCACCGACTGGGGATTACATCGCTGAATCGGCCCGACTACGGCCTGTCGCTGACGCTGGGCGGCGGCGACGTTACCCTGCTGGAGATGGTGGGGGCGTACCAGGCGTTGGCCAATGGCGGCGTGCGCCTTCCCCCTACACCCATCCGCCGCATCGTGGACAGCCAGGGGCATGTGATTGAATCCCTGAATCCCAATCGTGGGGAGCAGGTCGTGTCGCCCCAGCATGCGTATCTCATCACGAGCATCCTGTCGGACAACAAGGCGCGGTTGCCCGCCTTCGGCCCTGGGAACCTGCTGGAAATCGGGCGGCCCGCCGCGGCGAAAACCGGCACCACCGACGACTACCGCGACGGCTGGACGATCGGGTACACGCCCGACCTGGCCGTGGGCGTGTGGGTGGGCAACAGCGACAACTCGCCCATGAAGCGCCTGCCTGGGGTGCGGGCGGCCGGGCCGATTTGGAATCGCTTCATGAAAGAGGCGCTGCAGAGCGTGCCCCCGAAGGAATTCGTCCGCCCGCCAGGAATTGTTACCGCGGAGATTTGCACCGTGTCAGGCTCGGCGCCCAGCGAGGTGTGCCCGGCGCGCGGCACGGAGGTCTTTGTCGCCGGCACGCAACCCACCGACCCCAGCAAGGACGTCCATCAGTTGGTACGCATCTGCACCGTGAGCGGACAGCGCGCCACCGAGTTCTGTCCGGCCAACGTGGTGGAGGAGCGCTACTTTGAGGTCTGGCCGGAAGAGTTCCGCCCGTGGGTGGAGAAGAACAACATCCCCCAACCGCCGGCGTCCCCCTGCTCCGTGCACACCTTTGCGCCCATCGCCGTCATAGAGCGCCCCGAGCCGAGCGCGCAGGTAGCCGGACTCGTGCAGGTCATCGGCACCGCGCGCATGGGCGACTTCTCCCACTACGTGGTGGAGTACGGCGTGGGGAGCAGTCCGCTGGGCTGGGGGCCGGTTAGCGCGCCCATCGGCAACATGGTGGATCGCGGCCTACTGACCCAGTGGGACACGCGCGAGTTGGCCAATGGCCTCTACACGTTGCGCCTGGTTGTGTACGATCATCGCGGCAACTCCGTGGAAAGTCGCGTGCTGGTGGAGGTGGCGAACCCCACGCCTACGCCGACCCGCACGCCCACCGTTACGCCGACGCCCACGCGCACGCCCAGCGCCACGCCGACCCGCACGCCCACGCCTGCACCCACGCCTAGCCTAACGCCGACGCCAACGGCCCCTCCCGAGGCCAGCCCAACGCCGACGCCCTTGCCGTCGCCCAGCCCGACGTGGACGCCGGAACCGTCGCCGACGACCGAGCCGACGGCGGAGGGCGGGCCGTAAGCGTGGCGCACAGCAGGCATACTGCGTCCGTCCCGTTGCAGCGCACCGAAGATCGGAGGTCAGAGTGAAGCGACGAAACCAGGGGTTGGGGAATGTGGAGTCTCCGGGGCTTTTCCGGTGGGAGGGGCATCCGTGGGGAGCGCCCGGCCCCGAAGAGGGGTGGGTCGTCGTGGAAGCGCCCCTGGAAATCGCCGTGGGCGACACCCTGGTGGCGGTGCTCATGCATACGCCCGGGCTGGAGAAGGAACTGGCGGTGGGGTACTGCCTGGGCGAGGGCATTGTGTCCAGCGCGGAAGACATCGCGTCGGTGGACACCGATGGGGGCGATGTCCCCAAGAGGGTCAGCCTGCACCTGCGCCCGGGTGCTGGTCTGGACGCCGAGAAACTCGCCAAGCCGCGCTTCGTTCGGTCGGGGTGCGCGGCCAACGCCCCCGGCGACTGGGCCTGCACCGTCCCGCCCTTGGGCGCGGGCGTTGAGGTTGCGGATGCCGCCCTGCGCGGCGCCCCGAAACTGCTGGCCGCCGCGCAGGAATCATACCGAGTGGCCGGCGGCATTCACGCGGCAGGGGTGTTCACGGCCTCGGGCGAGGCGGTGGTCGTGTGCGAGGACATCGGCCGGCACAACGCGGTGGACAAGGCCCTGGGCGCGTGCGTGCTCCGTGGCATTCCTCTGGACGACAAGTTCCTGCTGGGCACGGGGCGCGCCAGTTATGAGTTTGTTACCAAGTCCGCGCGCCTCGGCGTGAGCCTGGTCGCGTCGTTTTCCTCGCCCACTTCCCTCTCGGTGCAGTTGGCCGACGTTCTCAACCAAACCCTGGTGGGCTACCTGCGCCCGCATCGGTTCGTGGTGTACACCCATCTGTGGCGGATACGGCGGGCCGAGCAGTAGCGCCGCCGTTTTTGGTGTGGGCGGGCAAAGTCTGGTATAATATATGTGCAAACAGGAATTGAACGGGCGCGGCCCGTCTGACCGTTGAGGAGCGATGACGGGGGATGGGCCTGCGCCGTCGGATAGTCGGATAGTGGATTGGCACGCGCCTCATAAAGGCGCTTGAGAATACGGAGGATATAGGGTGAATCCCGGTCGGTTCAAAAATGGATTTGTATATTTGCTGATCCTGGTCGCGGCGGTGGCGCTGCTGTACAGCCTGTTCACGCCCAGCCAGAAACCCCAGGAGATAGACATCAGCGAAGTGGCAAAGCAAGCCCAGGATGGCCTGATTCGCGAGATTCGGGTCAAGGATGATGTCATCAAGATCGTGTACAAGAACCCGGACGTGCCGGAAGCGACCTCGCGCAAGGAACCGGGCATCAGCGCCATCCAGACGCTCAAGGATCTGGGGGTGAGCCAAGAACAACTGGCGAAGATCACCTTCAAGATGGAAGCGCCCAGCGACGTCGGCAACTGGATTGCGATCCTGGGCAGTTTCCTGCCGATGGTGCTGGTGTTTGCGCTGTTCTACTTCCTGATGCGCCAGGCCCAGGGGACCAACAACCAGGCCCTGTCGTTCGGCAAGAGCCGCGCGCGCCTGTTCACGGGCGACAAGCCCACCGTAACCTTTGACGACGTGGCCGGCGCCGACGAGGCCAAGCAGGAACTGCGCGAGGTGGTGGAGTTCCTGAAGGAGCCGCAGAAGTTCATCGCCCTGGGCGCGCGCATCCCCAAGGGCGTGCTCCTGGTGGGCGCGCCGGGCACCGGCAAGACCCTCATGGCCAAGGCCGTGTCGGGCGAGGCGGGCGTGCCGTTCTTCAGCATCAGCGGCTCGGAGTTCGTGGAGATGTTCGTGGGTGTGGGCGCGTCGCGGGTCCGCGACCTGTTTGACCAAGCCAAAAAGCACGCGCCGTGCATCGTCTTCGTGGACGAGATTGACGCCGTCGGGCGGCATCGCGGCGCCGGCCTAGGCGGCAGTCACGACGAACGCGAGCAGACCCTCAACCAGATTCTGGTGGAGATGGACGGATTTGACACCGACACCAACGTCATCATCATGGCGGCCACCAACCGCCCCGACATCCTGGACCCGGCCCTGCTGCGGCCTGGGCGGTTTGACCGCCGTGTGGTGATGGACCCGCCCGACCTGAAGGGCCGCCGAGGCATCCTGGAGGTGCACGTCCGCGGCAAGCCCCTGGCGCCGGATGTGGACCTGGACGCGCTGGCCAAGGACACGCCGGGGTTCGTGGGCGCCGACATTGAAAACATGGTCAACGAGGCGGCCATCCTGGCGGCGCGCAGGAACAAGAAGCGCATCAGCATGGCCGAGTTTGAAGAGGCCATTGAGAAGGTCCTGATGGGGCCGGAGCGCAAGAGTCGGCTCCTGAGTCCCGAGGACAAGCGCATCACCGCCTATCACGAGGCCGGCCATGCCGTGGTGGGGCGGAGCCTGCCCAACTGCGACCCGGTGCGCAAGTTGACCATCATCCCGCGCGGACTGGCGCTAGGGCTGACGGCGACGCGCCCCGAAGGCGACCGGTACATCCGAACGCGGTCCAAGTTCCTGGACGATATGGCATTCATGTTGGGCGGGCGCGCCGCCGAGGAACTCATCTTCAACGAGGTTACCACCGGCGCGCAGAACGACATGGAGCAGGCCACCCAACTGGCCCGCCAGATGGTAACCCGCTACGGCATGAGCGAGCGCCTCGGGCCCATGGTCTGGGGCCAGAAAGAGGAACTCGTCTTCCTGGGCCGCGAAATCGGCGAGCAGCGCGACTACAGCGAGAAGGTGGCGCAGGAGATTGACGAGGAGGTGCGCCGCATCATCAACAGCGCCTACGAGCGCGCCAAAGAGGTCCTCCTCGCCAACAAGGAGCGCCTGATCGCCATCGCCGAGGCGCTCATGGAGAAGGAGACTCTGGACGAGAAGGAGTTTGAGGCGTTCTTCCAGCCCGAGCCTGCCCCCGCGGGCTAGGACTACTGCACATCAGGAGCCAGGACGCTCATGCCTGGCTCCTTTTTCGCGCCTGCTACATCGCTCAAGGAGATGCCCGAATGGAAAAACTCGCGCCCGGCCTCACGGGAACGGTCAGCCTGGTGGTGGGGCCTGAACACACGGCCAAACACCTGGGCAGCGGCAATGTCCACGTCTTCGCGACGCCGCAGATGATCTTGCTGATGGAGATCGCCTCGGTCAAGGCGGTGGATCATCTCCTGCCCGAAGGGCATCGGACGGTGGGGGTGGCGCTGGATGTGCGCCACCTGGCGGCCACGCCCGTCGGCATGACGGTTACGGCCAAGTCCGAACTCGTGCAGGTGGACGGCCGCAAACTGGTGTTCCGCGTGGAAGCGTGGGACGAGCAGGAGAAGATCGGCGAGGGCACCCACACCCGCGCCATCATAGACGTCCAGCGTTTCGGCCAGAAGGTGCGCGAAAAGGCCAACCGCGCGGGCAAGTAGCGGGCCGCGGCTAGTCCCCTAGACCCTTCAGGTACTCCAAAAGCATTTGCAGGGCGGCTTCGGCCGAGGCCGCCTTGTTCCCCTCTCGGTCAAAGGGCCAGACGCGCCACACGCACTGCGAGAACCCCCGCGCCGACAGGGCCATGTACACCAGGCCCACGGGCTTGCCCGGCAGGCCCCCCGTCGGCCCCGCGATGCCGGTAACCGAGAGGCCGATGTCGGCCCCGAACGCGCGCCTGACGTTGTTCGCCATCTCGCGGGCGGTCTCCTCGCTCACCGCGCCGTGCTCGTAGAGCGTGTCGTGATCCACGCCCAGCAGCCGCTCCTTCGCCGCGTAGGAGTAGGCCACGACGCCGCCTTCCAGGTAGCGCGAACTTCCGGGCACGTTGGTGATGCGATGGCAGATCAACCCGCCGGTGCACGATTCGGCCACGGCGAGGGTCAACCCCCGCCGCACAAGCAGTTCGCCAATGGCGACTTCGGGCTTCGTCCGGTCCTCATCCATCTTGCAGGGCATGTCCTTTCGCGTGTGTTGCCC
>JACIWU010000115.1 GCA_014360805.1 Chloroflexota bacterium | reverse complement strand
AGTCAATGAGGCCATGATCACCGGCGAATCTCGGCCGGTGAATAAGGAGCCTGGCGCCAAAGTCATCGCTGGCACCCTCAACGGTGATGGCAGCCTGCGTGTCCGTGTTACGGCTACCGGTGATCAGACCGCCTTGGCAGGCATCATGCGACTGGTTGAGCAAGCCCAACAGTCCAAGTCTCACACCCAGGTGCTTGCTGACCGGGCTGCCGGCTGGCTGTTTTACATCGCCCTGACCGTAGCAGCTCTGACTGCCGCTGGGTGGAGCGTCGCCGTTGGCTTCAATGTTGAAGTCCTGAAGCGTGTTGTTACCGTTCTGGTCATCGCCTGCCCGCATGCCCTCGGCCTAGCTGTGCCTCTGGTGGTCGCCATCACCACGGCCCTGGGGGCAAAGAATGGTATCCTGGTCCGCGACCGGCTAGCGTTAGAGGCTGCGCGCGAAATTGATGTGGTGGTCTTTGACAAGACCGGCACACTGACCGAAGGCAAGTTTGGGGTAGCGGGCGTGGCGGTGGCCGAGGGCTGGGATGAGGGTGATGCCCTGGCCCTGGCGGCCGCTATAGAAGGCGACTCAGAGCATCTCATTGCCCAGGCCATCCGGCGAGCGGCGCACGATCGCGGCCTAACACCGCCTGCGGTAAGCGAGTTCATCGCTTTGAAAGGGCGAGGAGTGCAGGCGTCTCTCGATGGCAAGCAGGTCTATGTGGGCGGCCCGCGCTTGTTGGAGATGCTGGGCGTGCGCCCGTCTGCGGACCTGGACGGCTTGGCGCGGGTAGCGGGGGAGAAGGCCCAATCGGTAGTCTACCTGGTGGCGGATAAGCAGGTGGTCGCCACCTTTGCCGTGGCGGATGTGGTGCGCCCAGAAAGCAAGGAAGCCGTCCGTCGCCTGCATGCGATGGGGATTGAGGTGGCCATGCTGACCGGTGATAGCCGTGAGGTGGCGCAGGCGGTGGCCGCCGACCTGGGCATTGACCACATTTTCGCCGAAGTACTGCCGGAGGATAAAGTTCAGAAAGTAGATGAGCTGCAGGCACAAGGCAAGCACGTGGCTGTCGTTGGTGATGGCGTTAACGATGCCCCTGCCCTAACGAAAGCCGATGTGGGTATCGCCATAGGCGGTGGTACAGATGTCGCCATTGAGTCGGCCGGGTTGATTCTGGTCAAGAGCAACCCACTGGATGTGGTCAAAGTTATCGCTCTTAGCCGCGCCAGTTACCGCAAGATGGTCCAAAACCTGTGGTGGGCTGCAGGCTACAACGTTATCGCGTTACCGCTGGCGGCGGGCGCCCTGGCCCCCTGGGGCGTCCTACTATCCCCCGCAATCGGAGCACTTTTCATGTCGCTCAGTACAGTCATTGTCGCTATCAACGCCCAACTGCTGCGTGGCGAGCGCCTCTCGGCGGCGCTATCTGCTGGTTGATTGCTACTTTGAGGTAGACGGTCAGCACCCCAATGGGGAATTACTGAGCCAGGATATGCCCCGGTGGCAGATGAGTGATGCCGACTTGGCCGATTTGTTCGCGCTCCTTCAGTCATTACCGTGACCGCCAAATGATCCAAAAACCTTCTTGCCCTTTAATAGACACAAGTTGCCGAACACTGCCTCAAAAGGACTCATGGCAAATTCAATACACGGGCAAAATAGATATAAGTTTGGATGTAGTCCGTAGGGCGGCTTTCCATAGCCGCCGGAGGCCATGGGCGCCCCCATGCATCCCCTCCCCATTCGCGTGCATTCGCGTGCATTCGCGGTTGCGGACGCAGGAGGCAGGTATGGAAACCTGCCCTCCACTCGGCGCTCCGCGTGCACCTGATGCGCGCCGTTGGGCGCAGCGCCGGCGAAATGTGCAGCACAACGCATAATGGTGTATAATAAACAGGCAGCGGGGAGCCTGCTCTAAAGCGAAAAGGCACTGGCTATGTCGGAGACGTCGTCCATCACCGAATATCGCCTTACTGACCATGCTCGTCTGGAGATGGAGCGTCGGCAGGTCAGCGAGGCCGAGGTGGTGCGAGTCCTGTCTGCACCGGAGCAGACGGTGGAAGTGCGACCTGGAAGAGTGGTTTGCCAGTCCCGCGTAAAGCACGGAACGCCAGTGCGGGTCTATCTGTTGCGGGTGTTTGTGGATGTTGACCGGCAACCGGCAGAGGTGGTTACGGTCTATCGGACCAGCCGGATTGAGAAGTACTGGAGAAAAGCAACATGAAAGTGATCTATGATGGCGCGACAGACACCCTGACGGTCATCTTTCTTGACACGGCTGTAGCAGAGAGCGATGAGGACAAGCCGGGGGTAATACTGGACTATGATGAGGCGGGCAACCTGGTATCGCTGGAGATTCTAGATGCCTCGCGGCGGGTGGGGTTGCCGACACAGATTGAGTATAAAATGATACCGGTGGGCGCATCGCCGTAGTCAGGCCGCGCCCAGCAAGAATGGGCGCCCCCATGCATCCCCTCCCCATTCGCGTGCATTCGCGGTTGCGGACGCAGGAGGCAGGTATGGAAACCTGCCCTACGCTCGCGACGGGTTGGTGGCACAACGCCCAAACCCGTAGGGCGGCTTTCCATAGCCGCCGGAGGCCATGGGCGCCCCCATGCGTCCCCCCATTCGCGGTGATTCGCGTGCATTCGCGGTTACGCCCCCTACTCCCGAAACTGCGGCAGGTACGCGGCATGGGTGCGCAGGAGTTCGTCCAGCACCCGCCGCGCCGTCTCCATGTCGGGAACGACCGGATCCAGCGCCAGGGCCTGAAGCGCGGCCTGGCGGTCCCCCCTCACCGCCGCCTGCACCGCCAGTTCCTGGATGGCAACCTGGCGCGCGCACAGTTCGGCGATGCCGTCCGGAAGCGGCCCCACCTGAAGCGGCAGAATCCGGTCGCGGGAGACGTGGGCCGGCACTTCCACGACGGCGTCGGAGGGCAGGTTGGCGATGGCCCCGCCGTTGACGACGTTCACGGCTTCCTCAAACCCGCCGCTTCCCGTCCACAGCCCCGCGATGACCTGCTGAGCGCGCTCAACCGATGGGCCGGCGAGCCAGCGGCGGGTGGCGTCGGCATCGCCGTGCGCGATGGCTTCCACGTCCGCGTGCACCTGCGCCATCCTGCGATGATACCAGCCCCAGTCGTACCCGTCCGTGCCGACACGCCGCCACGCGTCGCCAATGTATTCGCCCGCGTGCTGATCCCCGACGGCGGGGAACAGCCCGAAGATGTCGTACAGTTCGCGCGAGAGCGGCTCAAACCCCGGCGGCATTCGCCGAAGGCGCTCGCGGAACGCGGGGTAGAGGTCGTCGCCTGTCCGACGGTCGGTCATGGACAGAATCCAGGTGAAGTGATTCAGGCCGGCGGCCAGCAGTTGGAAGTCTGACGGGTTCATGCCCAGCACTTCGGCCACGATGCGGTAGCCCTCGTGAATCTGGTGGCACAGCCCCACGAATCGGAGCCTCGTATGGCGCGCCAGGGCCAGGCACAGGCGGGACATGGGGTTGGTGAAGTTGATGACCCACGCCCGCGGAGCCAGGGCCTCCACGTCGCGGGCGATGTCCAGCAGCAGGGGGACGTTCCGCAGGGTGTGGGAAAGCCCGCCCGGCCCGCCGTTCTCGCCCAGGACGTGGCGCACGCCCAGCCGCAGGGGAATCTCAAAATCCAGTTTCCACGTCCGCTCGCGGTCCACCGCCACGGATACCACCACGAAGTCCGCGCCGGGGAGCGCCTGCCGCCTGTCGGTGGTGGCCGAGATGCGACAGTCGCGCCCCAGAGCCGCGTTCAGCCGTTCGGCGAACCGCACCACCGGCCCCAGCCCCTCTTCGGCGATGTCCACAAGGGTGATCTCGCTTCCGGCAAGGGCGGGCGAGAGCAGCAGGTCGCGGATGGTGGTGGTGCCGAAAATCACACTGGCCGCGCCGATGAGCACGATTTTGGGACTCCTCATATTCTCTCCTGACCGCTAGGCTGGCGGGCCAACCGGCCGCGCCATCCCGATTTTGCCACCGAACGCCCCCTTTCGCAACAAGCGGGTCTGTGCTATCATGGGGTGCGGACAGAGCAGTTCAGGACGCGCTTCCAGGAGGATATTGTAATGACGACCGGCTACGTCTACGACCCGATCTTCCTTGAGCACGACTTGCGCGGGCACCCCGAGTGTCGCGACAGGCTCTGGCTCGTGATGCAGTTTCTCCGAGACCAGCGGATTACGGAGCAGATGATTCCCATCCCCGCGAGCGCGGCGTCGCGGCGCTACTTGGAGATGAACCATGCGCCGTCGTACATTGACCTTGTGGCCGAGATGTCCGCATCGGGCGGGGGATACCTGGACCCCGACACCTACGTCGTGGCGCGGACCTATGAGGCCGCGTGTTTCGCCGCCGGTGGAGTGCACGCGGCAACCGCGGCGGTGCTGCGCGGGGATGTGGACAACGCCATCTGCCTGGTGCGGCCGCCGGGGCACCATGCGCTGCGCAATCGGGGCATGGGGTTCTGCATCTTCAACAACATTGCGGTCGCGGCCTATGCGGTTCGGGCGGACGGGTTGGCGCGCCGCATCCTCATCGTGGATTTTGACGTCCACCACGGCAACGGGACCCAGGCCAGTTTCTACCGGGACCCGGACGTGCTGTTTTTCTCCACGCACCAGTATCCGTACTACCCGGGCACCGGCAGCATCCACGAGATCGGCGACGGGCCGGGCCGGGGCTACACCGTCAACGTTCCCCTGCCTCCCGGCGCTGGCGACGGCGCGATGCGGGCCATCTTTGAGCAAATCCTGTGGCCGGCCGCTCGGCGCTTCGCCCCCGACATCATCCTCGTGTCGGCGGGGTACGACGCCCATTGGAGCGACCCGTTGGCCTCGCTGGCGCTTTCTCTGCGGGGGTACGCCTGGGTCGGTCGGGAATTGGCGCGGATGGCGAAGAAACTGTGCGGCGGGCGGCTCGTGTTCACGCTGGAGGGCGGGTATCACCCGGAGGTGCTGCCCCGCGCCATCTACAACACCTGCCGCGCCCTGCTGGGGCTTCCGGAGGAGGGCGACCTGGATCCCCTGGGGCCATCGCCGCGCCCGGAACCCTTGCTCGCGGCGTTGATCCGCGCGGTGCGCGGGGCGCACGGGCTGTAGGCAGCGCCGCCCGATGCGCCGACGGTTGCGGTTCTACTCACGCTCGCTTTTTCATAAGAACGCACGATGCGGTAACACAGCGCCAGGAGGCCCATCGGGAGGTCGCACATTCGGTTGGCGCTGCTCTCTCGGCGGCCATCGTAGGGCAAATTGCCAATTTGCCCTACGTCTAGCGGCCCCCTGTTCTGACGGGCCGAACTGAAGATGCGAGTGTTCTATTGGAGTAGCGAGATTCAATATTGTGCTGGCGAGCAAAGCGCGACGTGCTTTCGCGAGTGCGTCGCGCCTGTACCCATGCCGCGACCAACAGGGTTTGGAACCGAGTCCGCCGACGGTTGCGGTTGACTTTTCGCCCAAAGGGCCGCATAATAGGGCGGGCAGCGAGAATCATGTGGAGGTAGCGCGATGCCAGAGGTAACGCTTCAATCCTATGGCGAGGAGATGCGGCGCCTGGTGGCCGAAGGCCAGTACGATCAAGCCATCGCCATGGGCCGCCACCTGTTGCGCTTGTATCCCAAACACCTCCAGACTTACCGCATCCTGGGTGAAGCCTGTTTGGAGAAAGGCAAGTACGAAGAAGCGCATGGACTGTTCGCCCGCGCCCTGGCCTGCGACCCGGAAGATTTGTTCTCGCGGGTGGGTATTGCCGTGGCCCACGAGAAGCAAGGCAACCTGAACCTGGCCATCTGGCACCTGGAGCGGGCGTATGAACTGTCGCCGGGGAATGCCGAACTTCGCAAGGAGTTGCAGCGCCTCCAGGCGCAGCGTGGGGAAGGCGCGCGCGCCCGTTTGAAACTGACCTCGGCGGCGGTGGCGCGGCTGTACGCACGCAGCGGCCTGTGGCGCCAGGCCATCCAGGAGTTCCGCACCCTTCTGGAGCAGAACCCCGACCTGGTGGACATCAAGGTGGCCCTGGCGGAAGCCCTCTGGCGTTCCGACCAACGCAAGGAGGCCGTCAAAGTCTGCGAGGAGATTCTGGCCCAGTACCCCCACTGCTTGAAGGCCAACCTCATCCTGGGGGAAATCGGCCTGCGCGGCGAACGGGAGAGCGAAGGCCGCGCCCTGCTCCAACTGGCGCAGGACATAGACCCCGAGAACAACGTGGCGCAGAAACTGTTTGGCGATCGCTCTCCGCTGCCTGCGCGGGTGGTCAAAATCCCGTCGCCGGAGGAGATGCCGGCGCCCGCGCCGGAGAGCGAGGTCCTCATCACGGAAGAAGAGATTCCGCCCGAGGCCCTGCCCGATTGGCTGCGAGAATCACCGCTGGAGCCTTTGCGCGAGAGCGAGCCGCCGGCGCCGGCAGAGGAAGCGGTTACGGCGGCCGAGGCGGCCCCCGAAGCGCCCGCGCCATCGCCCGAGGAAGTTGAAACCGAGGAGGGCATCCCCGACTGGCTCCGACGCATCCGCGAGCGACAGAAGGAGGAGGAGACGCAAGCGGCGGGGCCGGTCGGCGAAGTGCAGGAGGAAGTCCCTGAGTGGATGGCGGACCTGGGCCAGGAAGAGGCCGTGAGCGAAGCCCCGCCCACCGAAGAGTTGGAGGAGTTGCCGCTGGGCGAGGAGGAGGCGCAGGCGGCGGTCTCCGAGGAAGGAATTCCTGATTGGCTGAAGCAGTTAGAGGCCGAGGCGGGAATCGCAGAGGGCGCGCCCGCCGCTGAAGCCGCACCGCCGGAGCCGCTCCCCGAGTGGCTGGTGGGGGAGCCTGAGGCTGCGCCGCCGGAAGTCTCCGAGCCGACCGAGATAGACCTGGAGGCGCTGCTGGCCGAGGCGGGTTTGGCCCAAACCCCCGCCGCAGAGGAAGTCGCCGAGGCCGCGCCCGAAGCGCCCGCCCCCGCCGCAGAGGAAGTCGCCGAGGCCGCGCCCGAAGCGCCCGCCCCCGCCGCTG
>JACIWU010000114.1 GCA_014360805.1 Chloroflexota bacterium | reverse complement strand
ACCCCGGCCCTCCCCATTCCTCACCGCGCGCGGAGAGGAAAGGGGAGGGTGCGGGAGGGGTAAGGTGAGGTTGGACATACGGGCCGCGCACGCACAGCGTAGCCCAAACCGGGCGGCTTCCCATGGCCGCCGGGGCCGCCATCCACGAATAACACGAATCCACACGAAATGGGAAAATAAATAGGAACACGTAGGGCGGCTTTCCATAGCCGCCGGGGCGCTATCCACGAATGCACACGAATGGAGAATAGACCCCAAAAGTTCCCCATTCGCGTGGATTGGCGTGATTCGCGGTTACAGACACAGAGGGCGGGCATGGAAGCCTGCCCCACCGATTTCCACCAAACCCAGGGAACCGTGAGTTGACGTCCAGCGTCAAATGGATATAATGCCAATTGCCCCGCTGCGTTGACTTGCACTCGGGGCTTTCTATCCCGTTTCTGGAATGCTGGATGAGCAGACAATTATCCTTCCCTCCGAGAGGGGGGACGCAGCAGAAAACGCGTCTGTTTCTCTACATTGCCCTGGTGCTGTTCGCGCTGGGCGGGCTTCTTTCCGGCTACGTTTTCTACGGGACCGTGCGCGCCCTTGTCGCCGAGGCCGACATCCCGTTGCTGCCCAACCTCAACTTCTTCGCGCCCGCGCCCCCGGCCGAGACCAACTCGGACCTGCCGCAAGTGCCCGTCTGGCACCGCACCGAGCGCGTGAACCTGCTCCTGCTGGGCGCCGACAAGCGGCCCGACGAAACCGTGTACCGCACCGACACCCTCATCGTCGTTACCCTTGACCCCGCGACAAAATCCGCCGGCATGTTGTCCATCCCGCGGGACCTGTGGGTGCCCATCCCCGGGTACGGCGAAAGCCGCATCAATCAGGCTTTCGTGTTGGGCGAGGTGAAGAAGTACCCCGGCGGCGGCCCCGCCCTGGCCATGCGCACCGTGCAGGAGTTCCTCGGCGTGCCCATCCACGGCTACATCCTGGTGGACTTTGACGGATTCCGCAAACTCATTGACCAAATCGGCGGCATTGACGTGCAGGTGGACAAGCCCATAGACGACACGGAGTACCCCACCGATGACTACGGATACCAAGAGGTCCACATCCCGGCGGGGCTGGTTCACATGGATGGCGACTTGGCGCTGAAGTACGCCCGCGTGCGCCACGGGAGCAGCGACATTGACCGCGGACGCCGACAGCAGCAGGTGCTCATGGCGGCGCGAGACAAGGCCCTGCGTCTGAACCTACTGCCCAAACTCCCAAGCCTGATGACGACGGTGATGAGCGCGGTCCAGACCGACCTGCAGCCCGGCGAAATCCTCGCCCTGGCGAAACTCGGCAACCAGGTGGAGTCCGACCGCATCCAGTCCAGGGTGATAGACTACACCATGGTGGTGGAGACCAAGACCCCCAGCGGCGGCGACGTGCTCCTGCCCGACAGGGAGAAAATCCGCGCGCTGGTGGACGAGATGTTCTCATCGGGCAACAACAACCACAAGCGCGTGCCCGGCGAATCGGCGAAGATTGAGGTCCTCAACGGCGCGGGCGTGCCCGGGCTGGCAGCGCAGATGGCGGCCCTGCTCAAGGAGCAAGGGTTTGAAGTCGTCGCCATTGAGAATGCCGACCGCGGCGACTACGCCAACACCCTCATCATAGACTACGCCGGCAACACCCAGACCGTGGCGCTCCTGGCCCAGTTGCTCAACGTCGCCGACGAGAACATCCGACGCGAAGCCACCGGCCAGACGGGCGGGGGGAACCTGCGGATCGTCGTGGGGCGGGACTTCGTCGTGCCCACGCCGTAGGGCGAACGGGAAACGGCAGAAGTGCGACGCACCCTCCGAAGGTGCGTCGTTTTTGTTTTGCGGCGCGGGCGCGGCCCCGCGAGTCCCTAGCGCCCCCGCGACACCAGCGGAATCCGGAAGCGGTGCACAGGCCCAACGAGCGCCCCGCCCGATTTGGCCGCAAACGGAATGACGGACACGTGCGGGTCCAGCAGCAGCGTACTGGTCTCCTCAATCGTTAGGGCCGAATGCCCGCGGTTCACCCCCTGAAAGCACGCCGTGGCCAGCACCCCGCTGCCGCAGCGCCCCGCCTCGGGCGCGACCAGGGTGATGGCGAGGCGGATGGTGCCGCTTGTGTTGTCCACCGCGTTGATGACATACCAGTAGGACGGATTCGCAGGCTGGAGAAACGGCCCGATGCCGACCTGAACCCCAGGCGTCCCCGGCGTCGCGTCCACGACGGCCAACCGGCTGGGGTCAAAGCGGATGACCGTCTCAAAGCCGAAGAGATTCTCCACATCCTCAACGCGCAGGTCCGCGCAAGCCGTGCCCCCAATCGGAACGACCGTGAGGGTGGGCGCGATGCGCACCAGGGGCGACTGGGCCGCGCCCGACAGCGGCACCCCCAGCAGGAGCAGAAGCAGCAGCACGATTGCAAGTCTTGGCGCAAGCCGCGTCCGGAACATAGGCTCCCCCTTCCGATGGTAGATGTCCCCACGCAAGGGCGGGGTGCAAGGCCCGTGCCAGGGCGCTCAGTCCACCGTAACCAGGCTCCGAATCCTGTCCAGCGTGGCCGGGCCGATGCCTGACACCAGCAACAACGCATCTACCGTGCGAAAAGGTCCGTGTTCCTGGCGATACTGCACGATTCTGTCGGCCAGCGACGGGCCAATGCCGGGGAGTTGCTCCAGTTCGGCGGCCGTGGCCATGTTGATGTTGAGGGGCGACGAAGGGGAACGGGGGGCTGTGGTGGGGCTTTTCTGCGCCACCTTCTCGCCGACGCGAGGGACGTGCACCTGCTGGCCGTCGGCGACGCGCGCGGCCAGGTTCACCAGCGATAGGTCAGCGTCCTGCGTCGGCCCGCCTGCGGCCTGCACGGCGTCCTGGGCGATGCTGCCCGGCGGCAAGGCGTACACGCCCGGCGACCGCACCGCGCCGCTGACGTACACCCGCGCCAGGCCCGGCGTGGGGCTGGGCATGGGCGTAGGCGAAGGCTCCGGGGGCAGAATCTGCACGCCTCCCGGGGCTGGCCACCGCGCCGCGAGAAACGCAACCCCCGCCACCAGAACGTAGGACAGGACAAGCCCGATCCATCCGCCTCGTTTGCCCAAACGTCGTATCATGAGAGGCTCCCAGAGGGTTCGCCGCCAGGAGTCGGTCAGCCTTCCAGGGGTTCCACGTGGATCACCACCTGACCCACGTTCGGGATGGCCTCCCGCACCGCCGCCTCCAGCCGCTCCGACAGATCGTGCGCCGCCTTCACCGACGCATGGCCTGACATCTGGCAGTGCAAGGAAATGGACAACATCCCCGACTCGTCGCGCACCATCAGGCGATGCCAGTGGCCGCCGCCGCAGTGCTCGTCGGCAAGCCGCCTGACTTCGGCCTCAACCTGGGCAATTTGCTCGGGGGATGCGGGGGCCACCTCCTTCTCGCGGGACGCAGGCTCTATGTGCGTGATGACATCCACCAGGCCCGGAAACTCGTCTCGGAGCGACGCCTCCACTTCAGAGACAAGGGCATGCGCCTCCTCCAAATCCAGATCCTGGGGCACTTCCAGGTGGAACTCCAGGTACACTTGGTCGTGAATGCCGTGCACGTGGATGGAGTGAGCCGTCAGGCCGTGCGCCGCCGCCACCGCGCGCACCTTTTGGTCGTCGGTCTCGCCGCGGTGCGTGGCGGGGCCTACATGCACCACCACGTCGGCCTGGGGCAACACCCGCTGCAAGCGATGCTCCACCGCCGTGGCCACGTCGTGCGCCTGGCTGAGGGACATCTCGCGCCCCACCGCGATATCCACATCGGCGAACGTGTACGGCCCGCCCTGGCGCAGGCGCACCTGGTTCACGGTGAGCACTCCCGGCACCGAGGCGACCGCGTCCCGCACCGCTTCGCGCAACCCCGGTGGCGCTGTGTCCAGCAGCGCCGAGACCGTTCGCTTGCCCAGGTTCACGCTGACCCACACGACGATACAGGCCACGCCCAGCGCCGCCACCGCATCCGACTTGGCCAGCCAGGCAGGCCAGCCCAGCCGCTGCTGCGCCCACGTCAGCGCTAGCCCGACGATCACAACCGAGGAACTCCAGATGTCCGTCTGGAAGTGGAGCCCGTCGGCTTCCAGCGCCTGGCTGTTGTACTTCTTCGCCGCGCGCAGGAGGACGCGGGAGCGGGAGAAGTCCACGAGGATGGAGACGCCCATGACCAGGAAGGCCCAGATGTTTGCATCCACATGCACGTCGGCGAAGAAGATGCGGCGAATGGCCTCGTAGATAATCCACGCGCAGGTGAGCAGCAAGAGCAGGGTCTCCACCAGCGCGGAGAGATTCTCCACCTTGCCGTGTCCGTAGTTGTGCGAAGCGTCGGCGGGGCGGTCGGACACCCGGACGGCGAACATGGTAACCAGCGCCGCCACCAGATCCAGCGCGGAATGCGCCGCCTCGGACAGGATGCCCAAACTTCCGGTCATTACACCGACCACAATCTTGAGCGTGGTCAGCCCCACGGCGGCCACAACTGAACTGGTAGCCGCCGCGTTTCGCTCGCGATGCGCTTTCGCCTGCGCCGCCTCAGAATCCAGTGTGTCGGAAGTCATCTAGCCCACAAGCCCCCAGGCATGGTATCGTGTTTCCAAACCGCAAAGCCTATCACCCAAACGAGGGTTCGTAGGGCGGCTTTCCATAGCCGCCGGGTGCTACGCTCTTGTTCCCCATTCGCGCGGATTCGCGCTATTCGCGGTTACAACTCCTCGGACTTCTTCTCCACGCCCCCGACAAACGCCTTCACGAAGTCCAGCGGCACCGGGAAGATGATGGTGGAGTTCTTCTCCACCGCGATCTCGGTCAGCGTCTGAAGGTAGCGCAGTTGGATCGCGGCCGGCTCCTCGGAGATGACACCAGCCGCCTGGCGCAACGTCTGCGACGCCTGGAACTCGCCCTCAGCGTGGATGATCTTGGCCCGCTTCTCGCGCTCGGCCTCGGCCTGGCGCGCCATGGCCCGCTTCATCGTGTCGGGCAACTCCACGTCCTTGACCTCCACGATGCTGACCTTGATGCCCCACGGCTCCGTCTGCTCGTCAATGATGCGCTGGAGTTTCTGGTTGATCTCCTCGCGATGGGCCAGGAGTTCATCCAGTTCGGACTGCCCCAGGACGCTCCGCAGCGTTGTCTGGGCGATCTGCCAGGTGGCGCGCCGATAGTCCTCCACCTGCACGATGGCCGCCTCGGGGTTGATGACTCGGAAGTAGGCCACGGCGTTCACCTTGACGGTAACGTTGTCCTTGGTGATGGCCTCTTGCGCCGGAATATCCAGCGTTACCACCCGCAGGTCCACCTTGACCATGCGGTCCACGAACGGGATGATGAGGAACAGGCCCGGGCCTTTGGCCCCCATCAGCCGCCCCAGGCGGAAGATGACGCCCCGCTCATACTCCTGAACGATCTTGATGGCCATGCTGAGCAGGAAGATCAAGATCAGGATTAGCCCGCCAAAACTGGTGAGGATTTCAAACATGTCGTTCCCTCCGCTCTTTTCTCAACTCTCTGGTTGAACTGCACGAACGATAACGGTGAACCCTTCCAGGCCCACGACCTCAACAGTCTGGCCCGCGTCAATGACCCCTTCCTCGGCCCGCGCCTTCCACAGTTCCCCGGCCAACATGACCATCCCATCCGGCTCCAGGGGGATGCGCACAACGGCCCGCATGCCGATGATCGCCTCGCGGCCGGTGCTCGGCTTGCGCTTCTGGGCCAGCAGCGCCTTGCTCACGGCGAAGGCGAAGAATGCGCCCGTCCCACCGGCGACCGAGATGACCAGCGCGCGCGAGATGGTATAGACGGGCGAACTGAACAGGATGAGCGCGCCGAAGACGAAGGATGCGATTCCCCCCACCGTCAGTACGCCGTGGGTCGCCGCTTTGATGTCCACGATGAACAGGACGAATGCCAGGACGATAAACAGGAGGCCCGTCCAGTTGACCGACAGCACGCCCAACGCATACAGGCCCAGCACCAGGCAGATGCCGCCGATGATGCCGGCAGCAAATCCGCCCGGACTGGACAACTCAAACAGCAGCCCGTTGAGCCCCAGCGTCAGCAAGATAAACGCGATGTTGGGGTCGGTAATCAGGTGCAGGAACTGCTCCGGCAGGGTCATGGGCAGGTTCTGCACGGGGAGGTCCGCCGTGCGGAGGACCGTGTCCCTGCCCGCGACGCGCACGGTCATCCCGTCCATCTGGCGCAGCAGGTCGGGGATGGTGGGGGCGATGTAGTCAATCACGCCGAGTTTGTACACCTCATCGGCGGTGGCGGCGATGGCTTCGGTTACGGTGCGCTCGGCCCAGTCCTGGGCCTGGGCCCCGCGGCGCTGGGTGAAGTTGCGAATCCGCGCCGTGAGGTCGTTGGTGACCTTGGCCTTGCTGGTCTCGTCCAACTCCTGGCCCTGCATGCTCACGACGCTGGCCGCGCCGATGGTCGTGCCCGGAGCCATGGCCGCCACGTGGGCCGCCAGGACCACAAAGGTGCCTGCCGAGGCCGCCCGCGCACCCTCTGGCCCTACCCACACGGCGATGGGCACCGAACTGCGGATCATGTCGTCGGTCAGCGACTTCATGATTTCCACCGAGCCGCCCGGCGTGTCCAGTTGGATCACCAGCAACGACACGTTGCCATCCTGGGCATACCGTAGCCCGCGATTCAGGTAACTGAGCACCACGGGCGTGATGGCGCCCTTGACGTTGAGCACGCCGACCTTGCCGGGGGCCTGGGCCGCGGCCGGAGCCACAAGCAGCAAGACCAGCCCCAGGATCGCGGCGGACAGGCTGATGGCGATACGGGCTTTGCGGTTCGCGTTCATTGGCCACTCTCCTCACATCCATTATAGCCCGGAAACGGGGTTTCGCGCAACATTGCCGGGCGGCGCTACCCCTCTCATCCCCCATCCCCTTCTCGCCCCGCGTGCGGGGAGAGAAGGGGCGATGCGCATGGCCACCAGGGCACATTCCGGCGAGCGCACAGGCGCGACGCACCGTGGATACCTGCCCCCTGCCTTCGTGTGAAAATAATGTTTCACACAAAAGCACAGAGGCACAAAGGGAAAAAGGCACGGGAAAAATCCTCTGCGTCTTCGTGTCTTTGTGTGAGCCTTCGGCGGCTATGGAAAGCTGCCCTACGGACTGTAACCGCGAATAACGCCAATGCACGCGAAGGGGGGAACGGAGCGTGGCACCTTTGGGG
>JACIWU010000113.1 GCA_014360805.1 Chloroflexota bacterium | reverse complement strand
CGCCTGCGCGCCTGATGCCGCGGCGTCGGCCTTGTACCCCATCAGATTCAACGCCCGCGTGTTGGCCATCCGCGGCGTCGCTTCGTCATCCACCACCAAAATCCGCGCTTCAGGAATCGGCGGATATACAGGGTCCAGCAAGGTCTACCTCCTCCGACTCCTCACGAAGAGCCGGCGCCAGTGGGAGCGACACGATGAACGTCGCGCCCCCGCCCGGCGCGTTCCGGGCCGCGATAGAACCCCCGTGCTGCTGGATAATGCTGTGGCTAATCGCCAGCCCCAGGCCCGTGCCGTCTTCCTTTGTCGTGTAGAAAGGCTCAAAAAGCATGCTCATCGCCTCGGGTGTGATGCCCGAGCCGGTGTCCGAGAATGCCAGTTCCATCTGCCCCTCGCACACCCTCGCCGCGATGTCCAGCGACCCACCCCCGGGCATAGCCTCAATGGCGTTGATGATCAGGTTCAGAAACACTTGCGACAAGTGGTCGGCCGACGCCATCACTGGCGGCAGGTCCGCCGGAAGGTCTAGCGTAACCGCGATGCGCCGCTGCTGCAACTGATTCGCGGCCAGGTCCAGGGCATGCTGGACGATAGGCGGCACCAGCGTGGGGCGGCGCTCGATCTGCGGCGGCCGCGCAAAGTCCAGCACGCGCTCGCTCAACGCCATGAGCCGCTCTATCTCGCGCCGTACCGCCAGCAGGTACTCCTGCCGCTCCTCGTCGCCCAGCGGGAAGTCCAGCACCAACTCCAGACTGTTGCCGATGCCCTGCAGCGGGTTGTTGATCTCGTGCGCCAGCGCCGCCGCCAGCCGCCCCATCGCCGCCAGACGTTCCGTCCGCAGCATGTACTGCTCCATCCGCTTGCGCTCCGTGATGTCGCGGATGAGCGCCACCCAGCCGATGTGTCGGTGCTGCTCGTCCTCCAACGGCACCACGCTGTGCTCTGTGGTAAATACCCTCCCGCTCTTGTGCTTCATCGGGAACTCGGGGAGGAAGAGAAACCCTTTTTCGGCCAGGGCGGCGCGCAAATGGCGGTTGAATTCCTCCAGGCGCGCGCCATCCACATGGAGCAGGCCGATGTCCTGAGCCAGCATCTCCTGGCGCTTGTAACCGAAGATCTCCGTCGCGGCGGGGTTGCAGTCCAGAATCCGCATGTCCAGGTCTATGATAAACGCCGCGTCGCGCAGGCTCGCAAACGTCTTCTCCAGCAGGCGGCGGGACTTGCCGAGCGCCTCCTCGGCCTCGCGCCGCTTGGTGATGTCACGCACGTACTCAATGACCCCAATACAATTGCCGTTGTCGTCGTACATGGGGAAGGCGTACAATTCCAACCACCCCTCCACCCCTTTGGGGCCGGTGAGGGGAATCTCATCCATCTGCGGCGTGCCCTTCTCCATGGCCCGCCGCGTCGGACAGATGACACACGGCTCGCTGCGCAGGTGGTACGCCTGGTAGCATAGTTTGCCCACCAGAGGCGTGGCGTGGGCGTACCAGCGCTCCATGGCGTTGTTGACCCGCACAATGCGCATGTTCCTGTCCAGCACGCTGATGCCGTCCTGAATCCCGTCAAACACCGCCTGGAGGAACCACTCGTCATATCGGATTTTGTCCTCGGCGCGCTTGCGCTCGGTGATGTCGCGCACGTACTCAATGGCGCCGGTGGGCTTGCCATCATCGCCCAGCATGGGGAAGGCGTACACTTCCAGCCAGCCCCAGACCCCATCGGCCCCGGTCAGGGGCACCTCGTCCATCTGGGGAGTCCCCGTCTTCATCGCCCGAACGGTGGGGCAAATCGTGCAGGGCGCCTCGCGGCCGTGATAAGCGTGGAAGCACTTCTTGCCCACCAACGGCGTCATGTGCGCGTACCATTTCTCCATCGCCTGGTTGACGCTGACGATGTTCAGTTCCTTGTCCAGCACGCTGATGCCGTCTTGAATCCCGTCAAACACCGCCTTCAGGAAACGCTCGTCCTGGCGGATTCGCTCTTCGGCCCATTTTCGCTCCGTAACATCGCGCACACACGTAACGAGATGGGGAGCGCCCCCCAACAGAACCCGACGCGCCGTAACCTCTGCGGGGAAAATCACCCCCGTGCGGCGCTTGCAGGCCAGCGTGAAGGTGGCCGCGCCCGACCGCAGCGCGTCGCGCATGAAGCGCCGGGCAGTCGGCGCTCCCTCCGGTGCGACGAACTCGCACACATTCGCGCCGATCAACTGCTCTCGCGCGCACGCGAAAATCTGGCACGCCGATGGATTGCAGTCGAGGATGACGCCATCCGCCGTTTGCAGCACAATCGCCTCGGCGGCCGCCTCAAACAGCGCGCGATACCGCTCCTCACCGCGCTCCAGTTGGTCCGAGACAAGCCTCGTCTTCGTCCGTTCCATTCCGTTGCGTTATCTCCCGGGCCAGCAAGACGCGACACCGGGTGGCCGGTAGCCATCGCGCCACCGGCCACCCCGCGACCATCCGCCGACGCCAGCCTACCAGCGGTCTGGCCCGTACTCCACGCTCTTTTTCCAGTTGGTGCGCTCGCGCCAGTCGGGATACACGTACCGGCCGATGTTCATGTCGGTCGGGTGCTCGTACCGCGCCCCGGGCAGCAGGACGACGGTCCGCATGTCCAGCCGTTTCTCCTTCGCCTTGCGGCTCACGATGTACTCCAGGTACGACGGATCCTCGTAGCAGTTGGCCCAGTTGTCATGATGCGCCGGAATCACCACCTTCGCGTTCATGGCCTCGGCCACCCGCCACACATCCCACGGCGACATCTTGTCGGTGTAGCCGGGGGCGTTGTTGCCCATGTCCATGGTTACCATGTCAATCTTGTAGGTCTCGCCCACCATGCGGTACCCGTTGTGATACAGCGTGTCGCCCAGGAACGCCATGTTCCCGCCCTCGGTGTTGAAGATGTAACTCACGGCGACTTCCTCAAACGGCCTGGGCGTGTCAAAGCCAGTCTTGGTGGCGATGACATCAAAGTTCGGCGCGAAATCAATCTTCATGTCGGCAATCTGTACGCTCTTGCCCACCTCGGCCACAATGAGTCGGTCGTCGGGCACGCCCATGTTCTTCTTCATCCGTCGGGCGGCTTCGGGCGGCGCGATGAACTTGCAGTTCGTGGTCTGGAGCGCCGCGCTGATGGTGTAGAAGTCCATGTGGTCCTGGTGATGGTGGGTGATGCACACCGCATCCAGGCGGCTGAACTTCCACGGGTCTATTACGTGCGGGTTCAGGCGCATCCACCACAATTTGTCCGCGCCGCTGGTGCGACACACGCCGCAGTACGAGTAGTCCGTGAACAGGCTCGGCCCGGCGTACAGATCCACCAGGAAGACCGCGCCTGCCTGCGACTTCAGCGCGAACGACGGCCCGCCAAAGTACCAGAGAACGCCCGTCCCCGGCTTCACCTGAAAATGCTCAATCTCGTAGTTCAGGTACGTGCCCCACTCGGGAAAAACCTCCTGCAGCCAGATTTCTCGGGTCATCTTTCGGGGCAGCCCAATCGTCGCCCCGTCCATGACGCCCATCTCGTCGTACTTGACCACACTCTCGTCGCTCATGGCTTTGCTCCTTTCTTATTGTGAATTAGGTTGGGACCAAAACTTCGCAATGCGTCGGCAAAGGTTGCCGCTCACACCTTCAGTATAGCGCCTGTGCTGGCCGATGTTACCATCTTCGCGTATCGGTACAGATACCCCTCCTTCACCTTTGGCTCAGGGGGAACCCAGCGGGCCCGCCGCTCAGACAACTCCTGCTCGGATACCTCAAGCGTTAGCGTGCGATTGGGAATGTCTATCCAGATGCTGTCGCCCTCCTGCACCAGGGCGATGGGCCCGCCTTCCGCCGCCTCCGGGGAAACGTGGCCGATGGCCGCGCCGCGGGTTACGCCGCTGAACCGCCCGTCGGTGATGAGCGCCACCGACTCGCCCAGGCCCATGCCCACAATCGCCGACGTGGGTGCCAGCATCTCGCGCATCCCAGGCCCGCCCTTCGGCCCCTCGTACCGCACGACGACCACATCCCCCGGCACGATACGCCCGCCCAGGATGGCATCCACGGCGTCCTCCTCGCAGTCAAACACCCGCGCCCGCCCGCGCCGCTGCCGCATGGACGGAGCCACCGCCACCTGCTTGACCACCGCGCCCTCCGGGGCCAGGTTGCCCTTCAGGATCGCCAGGCCGCCCTCCGGATGGACGGGCCGATCCAGCGGGCGAATGATCTCGGCATCGCGAATCTCCGCTCCATCCAGGTTCTCACCCAGAGTGCGCCCCGTTACGGTCATCACCGACAGGTCCACCAGCCCCTTCTCGGCCAGCCGCTTCATCACGCCCTGCACGCCCCCCGCGCAGTCCAGGTCGTCCAGGTGATGCGGCCCCGCCGGACTCATGTTGCAGATGTGCGGAACGCGCTCCGCCACCTCCTGGAACAAATCCAGCGGGATGGTCAGATGCGCCTCGTTCGCAATCGCCGGAACGTGCAGCGCGGTGTTCGTAGAGCACCCCAGGGCCATATCCACCGCGATGGCGTTCATGAAGGCTTCGGGCGTGGCGATGTCGCGCGGACAAATCCCGCGCTGAAGAAGTTCCATGACCTTCACCCCGGCCAACTTCGCCAGGCGAAGCCTCGCCCCGCTCACCGCCGGAATCGTCCCGTTCCCCGGCAGGCCCATGCCCAGGGCCTCCGTCAGGCAGTTCATGGAGTTGGCCGTGAACATCCCGGCGCACGACCCGCACCCAGGGCAGCAGACCTCCTCCATCTCGGCCAACTCCGCCTCGGTCATGCGGCCGGCAGAAACCTGGCCCACGCCTTCCCACACGGTGGTCAGGTCGGTCTCGCGTCCGCGCCACAACCCCGCCAGCATCGGCCCGCCGCTCACGACGACGGCCGGAATGTTCAGCCGCAGCGCCGCCATCAGCATCCCAGGGGTGATCTTGTCGCAGTTCGTTACGAGGACAAGCGCATCAAAGGGGTGCGCCATCGCCATCACTTCCACCGAATCGGCGATGAGTTCGCGGCTGGCCAGCACGTACTTCATCCCCTCGTGCCCCATCGCCAGCCCGTCGCAGATGCCGATGGACGGGAAGACCACCGGCGTGCCGCCTGCCGATGCGACGCCGCGCACGACGGCCTCGGTTACGGCGTTGAGGTGGAAATGCCCGGGGACGATCTCGTTGAAGGCGTTGACCACGCCGACAATGGGGCCGTCAATCTCACGGCGCGTGTACCCTATGGAATACAACAACGCCCGGTGCTGCGCCCTCTTCAGCCCCTTCTTCATCGCATCGCTTCGCATCGGCACCCCCTTTGCGCAAGTGGTTGGAACATCGCGCCGCAGGCTTCGGGCTACGCCCGTGAATGCTATCCGGCTGGCTTCGCGGGAAGGTGCAGGATCGCGCGCGCCTCGTCGGGCGTGGCCGGCTCGCGCCCCGCCATCCGCGCGATCTGCACGGCCTTCTCCACCTGATCCCAGTTGCCCCGCGACTTTGTCTTCGTGGTTATGTCAATGTAGATGTTGTCTTCCAGGCCCACCCGAATGTGCCCGCCGAAGATCGCCCCGGCCATGGCCACCGGGAAGCACAGCGGCCCCACGCCTACCCCCTGCCACGTGGACCCGGGCGGCACCGCGTGGATGTAACTGTTCAGAATGTCCGAGTTGAATCGGGTTCCCCCCATCACCCCGAACACGAAGGAGAAATGTAGCGGCGGCACGAGGAAGTCGTAGTACTCCAAGAAGAACAACGTGTTGTGCACGTGGCCCAGGTCAAAGCACTCAATCTCGGGCTTGATGCCCTTCTCCTTCATCAGCGTGCCGAACTCTATGGTGGCCGAAAGCGGATTGTAGTACGTCTTGTCCGCGATGATGGAGCCATCCTTGTAACTCACGGTGCAGAAATTCATGGTGCCCGGGTTCAACGACGCCAACTCGGGCGTGTGGTACACGATGGGCCGCTTGCGCTCTTCCAGCGTGGAATCCAGACTCACGCCCGTGCTCAGGTTCAGCAGCACGCGGCTGTTCTCGCGGATGGCCTGCACCACCTCGCCCATGATCGTCGGATCGGTGGTCGGCTTGCCGGTGATGGGATCGCGGAAGTGGACATGCACGATGGCCGCGCCTGCCTCCTCGGCCCGCTTCGCCTCGCGGGCGAATTCCTCGGGCGTGTAGGGCACGTTGGGATTGTGCTCCTTCAGCGTAACGCTGCCGGCCAGCGCCGCCGTGATGATGACTTTGTCTGCCATCTCTCACCTCGCCTCATTCCATCTCCCGAACCTCGCGCAGCAACTTCAGTTGCCGCAGGAAATACAAATCGCGCTTTCGCAGAATCTGCTCGCGCGACTTGCCAGTATAGTCGTAGAACCCCCGCCCCGTCTTGATGCCGTAGTTGGCGCCCCGAACGATCTCGTCAAAGAACGCGGGCGTCTTCGTCATCGTGCTCAATTCCTTGAACAGATACTGACAGATGGTGTGGAACACGTCCAGGCCACCCAGGTCCGCCGTCTCCAGTGGCCCCAGCCACGGATAGCGGAAGCCGACCCCGTTCTTCAGCGTGCGGTCCACATCCTCAGCCGTTACGACCCCTTCCTGCACCAGGTGCAGCGCCTCGCGGAGCAGCGCGTACTGCAGGCGGTTGCTGGCAAATCCGGGGATGTCCTTCTGCACGCGCACCGGCACCTTGCCCAGCCGTTCGGACATGTCGTAGATGAGGTCCATGGTCTCTTCCGACGTCTGCTCGCCGCGAATCACCTCCACCAGCGGGACGATTTCGGGCGGGTTCGCCCAGTGCATACCGCCCACCCGCTGGGGATAGCGGCAAACCGACGCGATAGCCGTGATGCTGAGGCCCGACGTGTTGGTGGCGAGGATCGTGTCAGGCGGGCACAGGGTCTCCATTTCGCGGAAAAGGGCCTGCTTGAGAGCCAGGTTCTCGGGCACCGACTCCAGGACGTATTGGACATCTCGCAGCGCATCGGCGAGGGAATCGGTCCCGCGGATACGCGCTCGCGCGGCCTCCGCCTCCCCCTCGGATATCAGCCCCTCCTGGATGAACACCTGCTGGCTATGCTTCACCCTGTTGAGTGCCCTCTGGATTCCCTCGGCGCTTCGGCTGTACAGCGCCACCTCATAGCCGGCCTGGGCGAAGCACATGCTGATACCCGAACCCATGGTCCCCGCCCCGATCATGGCCACCCTGCGAATATCCTCAAGTCTCATGGCAATCCTCCTTGGCGGTTGGAAGGCGCAGACGGAAGCAGACGTGCGTTACAACGTTTACCCTGGCCCTATTATACCACAAGTTCGCGCGCGTGGTACACTCTCTTGGGCGAAAAACGGTGGTTTCCAATTCCCAGGGATATTATCGATTATCGATACACCACCGTAGATTATAATCCACATATCGGAGAACGTCAAGGCGCGTGGTGAACTCGTACAGCGCGGGCTTCCGACCAGTC
>JACIWU010000112.1 GCA_014360805.1 Chloroflexota bacterium | reverse complement strand
ACCTTGGTCGCCAACACAAGTTCGTAGGGCGGCTTTCCATAGCCGCCCGAGGCGGGGGCAGGTATGGAAACCTGCCCTACGTTCGGTATCCACGAATAACACGAATCCACACGAATGGAGAAGGTAGGCACGTAGGGCGGCTTTCCATAGCCACCCGAGGCGGGGGCAGGTATGGAAACCTGCCCTACGTTCGTACCCATCCCCGAACCCGTAGGGCGGCTTTCCATGGCCGCCCGAGACGGGGGCAGGTATCCAAGGCGCGACGCACTTTTGGAAGTGCGTCGTACCTTGCATCGGCGCAGTTTACATTACAGCCCCCCTGTGTTATCATAGCGTCGCTTGCTTCATCGCCATCTCGCGAAGGAGGCAAAAGCATGAAAGCAGTCGTTATGGCTGGCGGAGAGGGGTCGCGGTTGCGGCCGCTCACCCTGGGGCGACCCAAGCCAATGGTGCCCCTGGTCAACAAACCTGTCATCGCGCACATCTTGTCGCTCCTGAAGCAACACGGTATCACCGAGGTCGTGGTAACCGTGCAGTACATGGCCGACATGATCCAGCGCTACTTCGGCGATGGCCACGGCATGGGCATGCGGCTCTACTACTCCGTGGAGGACACCCCCCTGGGGACGGCGGGCAGCGTGAAGAACGCCCAGGCCTTCCTGGACGAGCCGTTCATCGTCATCAGCGGCGACGCCCTTACGGACATTGACCTGGAGAAGGTGATCGCCTTCCACCAGCAGAAGCGCGCCAAAATCACCATCACCCTGTTCCACGTGCCCGACCCCCTGGAATACGGCGTGGTCATCACCGATGCCAACGGGCGCATCCAGCGCTTCTTGGAGAAGCCCGGCTGGAGCGAGGTCATCTCCGACACGGTCAACACCGGCATCTACGTCATAGAGCCGGAAGTCCTGGACTACTTTGAGGCCGACAAGGTCTTTGACTTCAGCCAAAATCTGTTCCCCCTGATGATGGAGAAAGGCGACCCCCTGTACGGATACGTGGCCGACGGCTACTGGTGCGATGTGGGCAACCTGCAGGAGTACCTGCGCGCCAGCGGCGACATCCTGGAAGGCAGGGTGCGGGTGGGGCCGCTGGGGACGGAGGTTCGGCCCGGCGTGTGGGTAGAGGAGGATGTGGACATTTCGCCCGCCGCGGAACTGGAAGGGCCTATCTTCTTGGGGAGCGGGGTACGCATTCGTGCGGGCGCGCACATCGTGGGGCCGGTGACGATCAAAGACAACACCATCGTGGACGCCCGCGCCCACGTGGAGCGCAGCGTCATCTGGGCCAACTCGTACATCGGCGAGGCCGCCGACGTGCGCGGTTGCATCGTTGGTAGTCAGTGCAATGTCAAGAGCCAGGCCGTGATCTTTGAGGGCGCGGTCATCGGCGACGCGACCACCATCGGCCAGCAGGCCGTGATCCACCCCAACGTGAAGATTTGGCCCGGCAAGGAGATTGAGGCGGGCGCCATTGTCCGCGCCAGCATCATCTGGGGCGCGCAGGGGCGCAAGGTGCTGTTTGGTCGATACGGCGTGTCGGGGCTGGTCAACGTGGATCTCACGCCCGAGTTTGCGGCCAAACTGGGCGCGGCCTACGGCGCTACCCTGCCGCGCGGCGCCACCGTAACCATCAACCGCGATGCCCACCGCAGCGCCCGCATGATCAAGCGGGCCATGATCTCGGGCCTGCCATCTTCGGGTGTGAACGTGCTGGACCTGCGCACCGTGCCCATCCCCGTCGCCCGATATTACACCCGCGTTACCGGCGCGGCGGGCGGAATTCACATCCGCGTCTCCCCCTTTGACTCGCGCATCGTGGACATCCGCATCATGGACGCCGAAGGCCGCAACCTGGGCAAGGAGGAAGAACGCAAGATAGAGCGCGTGTTCTTCCGCGAGGACTTTCGCCGCGTGCACAGCGACGAAATCGGCACCATCCAGTACGCCGCCAACGTCGTGGAATTGTACGCGGAAGGGTTCAAGAACTCCCTGAACCTGGAGGCCATCCGACAGCGGAAGTTTCACCTGGTGCTGGACTATGCCAATTCGCCCGCGGCCCTGGTGCTCCCCGAATTGCTCAACGACTTGAATTGCACGGTCGTGGGACTCAACGAACGCATGGCCGAGTCCAGGGCCTCCGTAACAGAAGAGGCGCTGGAGCAAAGCCTGAGCCAACTCGCCAGCATCTGCCAGGTGCTGAACGCGGATTTCGGCATTCGCCTGGACGCCGGCGGCGAGATGGTCTATGCCGTGGACGACAAGGGACGCATCGTGCACCCCATCACCCTGTCGGCCGCCCTGGCCGACCTGGCGCTGGCCGCCCACGGGCCGGGCGGCACCCTGGTCCTGCCCGTCTCGGCGCCCACCCTGTTTGACGAGATTGTCCGCAGACGGGGCGGCGCGATCATCCGCACCAAACAGGACCTGCATTCCCTCACCCAAGAGGCGGCTACCCAGAAGGCGACGCTGGCGCTGGACGGCCGCGGTAGTTTCGTTTTCCCCGACTTCCAGAGCATGGCCGACGGCATGATGACCGTCGCGCGACTCATGGAGTGGCTGGAGGTCGGACAAACTCGCCTCTCGCAGGTTATCGCAGGCCTGCCCGAATGGCATCTGGCCGGCAAGGACGTGCCCTGCTCCTGGGAGGTCAAGGGAACCGTCATGCGGCGGCTTCATGAGCAGCACAAGGGCCAGCGCACCGAGGCCATTGACGGTCTGAAAATCTGGCTGGCGGACCGCCGATGGGTTATCGTCCTGCCGGACCCCGACCGCCCCATGATTCACGTGCACGCGGAGGCCGAGTCCGACGCCGTGGCGGAAGAACTGGCCGAACGCTACGCCCGCATCGTAGAGAGCCTGAAAGGATAATCATGCGCCCCGTCCTGCTGCAAATCGGCAACATCACGCTCCTCTCGTACACCGTGTTCCTGGACCTGGCCGTTCTGGTGGGATTGTGGACGGCGTACCGGCTGGCGCGGCGCTATCGCCTGCCACAGGACAGCGTGCTGGACGCGGCGCTGTGGGGCGTAATCGCGGGCATGATCGGCGCGCGCATCCACTTTGTGCTGGCGAATTGGGACTACTACGCCGTGAGAACGGGCGAAATCCTGCGGTTCTGGAAGGGCGGCATGGCCTTTGGGGGCGGCCTCATCGCGGGCCTGGCTGCGTGTTGGGCGGTGGCCAGGGCGCGGCGCGTCAGCCTCTGGGATCTACTGGATCCGCTGGCCCCGGCGCTGGCCATCGGCTCGGCCCTGGCATGGGTGGGCAATCTGCTGGCGGGCAGCGCCTACGGCAGGCCCGGCCGCGGGCTGGGCTACCTGTTCCTGCCCGACATCTACGGGTACGTGGAGTATCGCTTCGCTACCCAGGCGGCCGCCGCCATCGTGTACGCGCTGATGTTCGCGTGCCTGTGGTACCTGCTGCACCGCCGACCCTGGCCCGGCGTCCCCTTCGCCGCCTACTTGGCGCTCACCGGCGCGACCCAATTCGCCCTGGAGTTCACGCGGGGCGACGACACGCTCATCCTCGGCGGGCTGCGGCTGGCCCAGTGGCTGGATGCCGCCGCAGTCGTCGTCGGCGTGGCGCTGCTCGTTGCCCTCCGCCGTCGCGCGCCCCTCGCGCACGAGGCGACATCGGCTCAGGAGGTCTCCGTTGGATAGCAAATTCACCGTCGGCCTGGCCCAGACTTTCCCCCGCCTGGGGGATGTGGAGGCGAACCTTCAGCGTCACCTGGAACTGGCGCAAGAGGCCCGGGGCCTGGGCGTAAATCTGCTGATCTTCCCCGAACTGTCGCTAACGGGCTACACCCTGCGCGAACTGGTGCCCCACGTCGCGATTCGTCCTTCGCCCGAGCACCCGATGTGGAAGCCGCTGCTGGAGGCCAGCGCAAGTCTGGCCATCGTCGTCGGCTTCGTGGAGGAGGACGCGCGCCATCGGTTTTTCGCGTCCTCCGCGTTCTTGGACGGCGGGCGCGTCGTCCACGTCCACCGCAAAGTCTACCTGCCGACGTATGGCCTCTTTGAGGAGGGACGCTACCTGTGCGCGGGCGACGGGTTCCGCGCCTTTGACACGCGGTTCGGGCGCTGCGGCATGGCGATCTGCGAGGACGCCTGGCACATCAGCACGCCGTACCTGCTGTGGATGGACGGGGCCGATTACCTCATCTTCTGCTCGTCGTCGCCGGCCTACGGCGTCGGGACCGACCAGGAAGGCGCTACGGCCAACGCGGCCATCGTGTCCCAGTTCACCAAAACCTACGCGACGCTGCTGACCTCCTATGCCTTCCACGTGAATCGGGTCGGCGTGGAGGAGGGCATCTCGTTCTGGGGCGGCAGCCTGGCCGTCTCGCCGCGCGGGCAAGTCATCGCCCACGCGCCCTACTTTGAGGAGGCGCTAATTCCGCTGGAGGTGGATCCTGGGCTGCTGCGCGCCGCCCGCCAGCGTCTCCCGCTCCTGCGCGACGAGAAGCCCCTCGCGGTGCTGCACGAACTGTCGCGTATCCTGTCCGAGGAGCGCCGCCATGATGAACGTTGAGGCCCTGTTGCAGCAGGACATCCCCCTCGTGCGGCGGCTGTTGGTCAGCGCCATCCGCACCGAACTGAGGCGTTTCGGCTTCAAGAAGGGCGTGCTGGGGCTATCGGGTGGGGTGGATTCCTCGCTGGCGGCCTTTCTCGCCGCCGAGGCGCTGGGCCCCGAGAACGTGCGGGCGGTGCTCATGCCCTACCGCACCAGCGCGCCCGACTCGTCCGCCGACGCCATGGAGGTCATTCGGCTCCTGGGCCTGAATCACGTTACCATAGACATCACGGACATGGTGGAACCCCTCTTCGCGCAGGTGCCGAACATGGGCCAGCGGCGGCGCGGCAACGTCATGGCGCGGGCGCGGATGATCGTCCTGTACGATCAGTCGGAGGAATGGGGCGGGCTGGTCATCGGCACCAGCAACAAGACCGAACTCCTGCTGGGATACGGCACGCTGTTCGGCGATATGGCGTCGGCTGTCAACCCGCTGGGGGACCTGTACAAGACGCAGGTGCGGCAGTTGGCGCGCGCTGTCGGCGTGCCCGAACGCATCATCGCCAAGCCGCCTTCCGCGGACCTGTGGCCCGGCCAGACCGACGAGGGCGAGATGGGCCTGACCTACGCCGAGGTGGATAAGGTGCTGTACCTGCTGGTGGATGAGCGCCGCACCCTCGCCGAGGTGGTGGGCATGGGGTTCTCGGAGGCGTTCGTGCGGCAGGTGTGGCGCATGGTGCAGCGCAATCAGTACAAGCGGTGCCCGCCGGTTATCGCCAAGGTGAGCAGCCGCACCCTGGATTGGGAGTTTCGCATGCCGCGCGACTGGGGCACGTAGGGCCAGCCGCCCGCGCGATGGCCCGATGAGCGTCGGCATGAAACGCATTGAGTGTAGGGCAGGTTTCCATACCTGCCCCCTGTCTCTCACGAGCACACGGACACGACCCGCATGTGCTGACAGACTCGGTTCCAGAGTCGGTTGGCCGCGCCACGGGCCAAGGTGCGACGCACTTCCGAAAGTGCGTCGCACCTTGCTCGCCAGCACAAAGCGCAGCCGAATCTGCCCCCGAAACCCCTTGACTTTCGCGCGAAAGTGTCGTATGCTGCCCAAGAAGGGCGCGCCCGCACATGGTACGCGAGAGAACTCGCGTTGCGCATGCGGCGGTTCTGGCGGATAGCAAGAACCTCAATGGTAATGTCCGTATACTCCTGTAAAAAGAAGGCGGCGTGAGGTTCAATGGTGGTGATCAACACACCGAGCCCTGACGGGCAGAAAGGACCTCACGCCATGAGAAGAATAGCACCAAGTGACCAGATCAAGCAAATGATTTGCCAACCTTTTGCAGCGGGGACTGGAGAGTCAAGACGCACCAGCGGGCGCGCTGCTCCGCTTGGGATGGCATGAGTGCGATGGTGGGGAAAGTCTTGGCCTACGGCGAAACGCGCGCGACCCGCATCCTGGGCGCGCTGTCGGCTCTCGCGCTGGCGGCATTCCTGGCGACGATTCCCATCCCCCGCGCCGACGGGATGCTCATCGGCTCCGACGGCATCGGGTACTACATGATCGTCCGCTCCATCGCGCTGGATCATGACCTGGACTTCACCAACGAGGTGGCGCGCCTGAACGCCGCCAAGTACATAGACATCTACCGCACCCCCACAGGGCGCATCTCCAATCAGTACGCCGTCGGAACGCCGATCCTCTGGCTCCCGTTCTTCGTGGCGGCGCATCTGCTCGCCCTTGCGCTGCGGGCGATGGGGGCGCCCGTGGCCGCGGACGGCTACGGCTACATCTACCAGGCGGCGGTCTGCGTCGGGAGCATCGTGTACGGCTCGTGCGCCATGGTGCTGATGCACCGAACGGCCCGACGCCTGTTCCCGGACACGGCTCTGGCCGCGTGCGTCGCGCTCTACCTGGCGAGCAACTTCGCCTACTATCTCATCGCCGAGCCTTCCATGGCGCACATGTGCTCGGTGTTCGCCGCGTCCGTGCTGCTGTACCTGTGGCTATCGCGGCGTCCGCCGATGACGCCCAAGTGGTGTTTTGCCATCGGCGTGGCCGGGGGGCTGGTGGGGCTGGTGCGGCAACCCGACGCGCCGCTGCTCCTGCTGCCCGCGTTGGATGCGCTGTTGGCGCGCGGGCCGGTTGTGGAGCGGGCCAGGCGTCTGGGCGCGATGGCGGCGGGGTTCCTGGCCGTCTTCTGGGTGCAGATGCTGGTGTGGTACATCCTGAACGGAAGCCCATTCCTAAGCGGCTACCTGCTGAAGGGCGACCAGGGGTTCGTGTGGGGGTCGCCGCGCGTGCTGGAAGTCCTGTTCTCCACGCGGCACGGCCTGTTCCTGTGGCACCCGGTCCTGCTGTTGGCAGTCGCGGGGCTGGTGATGCTGGCCCGCCAGAACCCCGCGGTGGGGGCCTTGCTGCTCGTGGGGGTCGCGGGCCAGACGTACATCATCGCGTCGTGGTCGGCGTGGTGGCAGGGCGACGCCTTCGGCGGGCGCATGTTCATGGCGTTGCTGCCGATCTTCGCCATCGGCCTGGCGGCATTCCTCCAGGGCGTTCGGTCGCGGCCCGGCGTGGCGGCGGCGTCGGTCGGGGTCATCGTCGCCCTCATCGTGTGGAACGCGCTGTTCATGGCGCAATATCGGCTGGGCTTCATCTCCCGCGGCGGGCCGTACACCCTGCGCGAACTCACGTGGGGGAAGGCGGAGATGGTGGCGGCGATGGTGCGGGCGTTGCTGCGGTAACGATCGGCCCCGCCGCGCCGCCCTCGGCCCGGACCGGCACGGAGATGGTGCGCACAAAAGCCCTTGACTTGCCACGGAAGTGTGCTATAATATGCACACAAGGCTATCCTACGCGTGGTATACATGAGATTCTGGGTCTGCACATGCGGCGATTCTGCCGCATAGCAAGGTTCTCTGGGTATATTATACGGAGATTTTTCCGTATAACAAATTGCAGCATAATATATAGTTC
>JACIWU010000111.1 GCA_014360805.1 Chloroflexota bacterium | reverse complement strand
CGCCGCGGGTTCAGGGGATGCAGAGCAAATTGGCAATTTGCTCCACGCGGGTGGGGATGAATCGCCGCACGGCCCCGCGGGGCTAAACCCCCGCGCTGAGGGGGCGTTTGGATCGCGAAGGACACGAAAGGGCGCGAAAGCCGCGTGCGCGTGTGCCCGCGCGGGGCTGAACCCCCGCGCTACAGGTGCAAAGCCCCCTTCGGGGCTATGCCCAGCCCGCAGGGCTTCGCCTCTTCAGCCCGATGCTTCAGCGTCGGGCGGGCAGGGCACAACGTGCGTCGCACGTTACCTATCCGAGGATGACCGTGGCTCGCGATCACTCCAGGATGGCCTGGGCCACGGCTCGCGGCGCTTCCTCCTGCACGTTGTGCCCCGCGCCCGGCACGATGACCAGCCGCGCCGACGGCTGCACCGCCGCCAGCGCCTGCCCGTTCGCCACGGAGTTGACGCGATCCGCCTCGCCCCAAATCACCAGCGTCGGCACCGTCAGACGCGCCAGCGCCTCCTGAAGGCCCCGCTGCTGCGACGGCAACCACAACGCCAGACGCCGAAACGCCGAGAAGAAGGCGCGGCGCTGGGCCTCATCCCGAACCCGCTCGTTAACCCGCCGGTACAGGAAGGCCCGCTCGGGCTCCGGCAGGTCGTCCAGGCGCGAGTAGTACGGCTCCAGCGAGCGGTAGGCGGCGTCGGGATTTCTCTGGAACCGACGGTACAGCAACTCGCCCACGCCCGGAATCAGGAACAGCAGGGTGGCCGCGTCCAGTTTCTGCGAGGGGGCCAACAGCCCGCCCGCCACAAGCACCAGCCGCTCCACGCGGTCGGGGTGGGTCAGCGCGGCGAAGTGGGCGATGATCGCGCCCAGGGAATGCCCCACGAGTTGCGCCCTGCGGATGGCGAGGACGTCCAGCAGTTCCAGGAGCGCGTCGCGGAAGAAAGGCACGGTGTAGGCGCGCCTGGGCTTGTCGCTGCGGCCGAAGCCGGGCAAATCCGGCGCGACGACGCGAAAACGCTCCGCCAGCGGCGGGATGACGTAGCGCCATGTGTCGGCCTCGTTGCCCAGGCCGTGGATGAGGATCAAGGGCATCCCATCCGCGGGGCCTGTGTCGTACACGAACAGCGAGACCCCGCTCGTCGGAAGCGTTACCCTGCGGGCGTGGGTCTCCAGATCGGGCCACGGAGCCATGCGATGCGCATGTGTCCTCATGACCGCTTCCCTCCCGTCACTTCACCTTACGTCTAATCCGCCCCCGTGTCCGGTCAGCGGGGCTTCTTGCCGCTCCGACGCCGCCCACACCGACAGGGCCTCGCCCTGAATTTCCCAGAGGCGGCGGTATAGCCCGTCGCGCGCCATCAACTCTTCGTGGGTGCCTTGCTCCACGATACGGCTTTCGTCCAGGACGGCGATCTTGTCGGCCTTCCGAATGGTGGACAAGCGGTGGGCGATGACGATCGTTGTCCGCCCAACCATGAGTCGCTCCAGCGCCTGCTGAATGAGGGCCTCGGTCTCGGTGTCCACCGACGAAGTCGCCTCATCCAAGATGAGGATGGGCGCGTCCCTGAGCACGGCCCGCGCAATGGCCAGCCGTTGCCGCTGCCCGCCCGACAGTTTCACTCCGCGCTCGCCAATGAGCGTATCGTATCCGTCGGGCAACTGCGCGATGAACTCATGGGCGTTGGCGATCTTGGCTGCACGAATCATCTCCTCTTCGGTTGCGTCGGGGCGGCCGAACAGGAGATTCTCGCGCACTGTGCCGTGGAACAGGAACACATCTTGGAGCACGATACTGATCTGCCCCCGGAGGCTCTTCAGGGTCAAATCCCGGATGTCATAGCCGTCAAGAGTAATGCGCCCCTCGCAAACGTCGTAGAAGCGCGGGATGAGGCTTGCCAGCGTCGTCTTGCCCACGCCCGTCGGCCCCACCAGCGCCACAACCGCGCCGGGCGCGATATGCAGGTTGATGTTGTCCAGAACCTTATCCCCAGGCCGATACCAGAAACTCACGTTTTCAAATCGGATGTCGCCCCTCGCCCGGCCCTTCAGTTCCACCGCATCGGGCCTGTCCATCATGTCCGGCTGCTGGGACAGGAGTTCGCTCACACGCTCCGCTCCGGCCAGCGACTGCTGGACGCTTTCCCACGCGCCGCTGAGGGCGCGCACGGGCTGGTAGAGCATCTCCAGGTACAGGAAGAACGCCACCAAGTCGGCCAGCGGCAGCATCTGCTTCAGCACGAGTTGGCCGCCGAAGTACACGAGTACAATCGTGCCCAACGATGACGCGAATTCCACAAACGGGTGGAACATCGCCATGAGGCGCAGGGCGCGCAGGAGGGCATCGCGATACTTCACAATGTGGCCCCAGATATGGGCCGCTTCCGCATCCTCACGGGTGAACGCCTTGATCTCGCGGATGCCCGACAAGTTGTCGTTCAGCGCGGCGTTCAGTTCGCCCAGTTCCACCTGTCGCGCGCGAAAGGCCGGGCGGACGTACCGCGTTACGCCCCGCATCGCCAGCGCGATGAGGGGGATGGGAATCATGCTCAGCAGCGTCAACTGCCAACTCATGCTGAACAGCACGGCGGTTACGCCCACGAGCATGAGCACGTTGACCAGCGCGTCGGGCACGGCATGGGCGATCAACTGCTCCAGCAAGTCCGAGTCGTTGACCACGCGCGACATCAACTGCCCCGTCTGCTTATCCTCATAAAAGCGGAGCGATAGGCGCTGCAGGTGCCGGTACAGGTCGGCGCGGACATCGGCGACAACGTTCCACCCGGCGACATGCGCCATGTAACTGCGCAGGTAACTGAAGAACCCGCGCGCTACAAAGACCACCAGAGCCAACAGCGAAAGCCGCGTAACCGTTCCCATCGTCTCCGGCCCCGCGTCGGCCTCTGTAACGGCGGCAATCATCGTCTTGACGATCCACGGGGCCACCAGTTGCACGCCCACCAGCAACAACATGCTGAAAATAGTGAGGGCAAGCGCCCGCGAATACCTACGCGCACAGTGGAAAACAAACCTAAGCGACCTCACGGGATAGTCCTCCACATGCAAACACTACGGGGAGTTTACCACCACTCGGCCCGCGTTCCAAAGCATGCAGGAGCAGGGTTCGGACCCCGAGTCTTTTGGTAACCGTCATACAAGGGCGCGGAACGCCCGAAGCCATCGTCGTGGTCATGCAGATCTCATCCCCGCGCCCTCGGCTTCCCCCCTCGCGCGGGCAGGGGTTGTGGAGCAAATTGGCAATTTGCTCCACGCGGGGGCACAGCATGCTGCTCCCCCACGGCCAGCCCGCAGCAAGATGTTTCAGCGTCTGGCGGGGATGAGGCCCGGCGAGATGGCGTCGCGTCTCTCGCCATGATGCACGAGGAAAATGTGCGCACAGTTCACCAAATAACATGGGGCCGAGCCTTTCGGCAATGCGCCGCGGTCAGTACCACTCCAAGTATCGCGACGCGCCTGGGCCCACCAGCACCGTCCCCCTCCCTGGCTCCAGCCCATCCTGGCGCATGACGAGCACTTCCCACGTTAGGCGGTGGTCGGCGGCATCCGTGGGCGGGCGCAGTTCGGCGGGCAAACGCCAGGCGTTCGCCTTCGTCCACCCCTCGCCGACGACCTGCCCGCCCCGGTACACGCGCACCACGTACCACTCGTCGGGAGCGAGCAGCCCTACCGAGGCCCACTGCACCCATACCGTGGCCGCCTCGCCGCGATACACCGCGCCGTCGGGCGGCCACAGCAGCGCAGGCGCGAGATACGGCGGGCCGGGCGTGGGCGTGCTGGTCGGGCGGAAGGTGGGCGTGGGCAGCGGCGTCGGCGTGCCCACAGGGATGATGATCGTCTGCCCCACCCGCAGCAGCGACGGGTCCTTGATGTTGTTGCGGCTCATCAGCAGGTTGACGTTGGTGTTGAACTTCTTGGCGATGCCCGACAGCGTGTCGCCCGACTCCACGGCGTAGACCTGCTCGCCAGGGGCCAGCGCCGCGCCCTCAACCGTCGGCGGAACCTGCGTCGCGGCCGGCTCCGGCGTCGGCGTCGGACGGGGGATGATCAACTCCTGCCCGATGCGGATGATGGAATCGGGCTGCAACCCGTTGGCCTCCAGAACAGCGCGCTCCGAGACGCCGTACTGCTTGGCGATGATGCCCACCGACTCGCCCTTCTGCACGATGTGGATGATGGGCGGCAAGGGCGTAAACGTCGGGGTGGGCGTCGCCGTGGCCGTGGGCGATGGGGTTCGCGTGGGGCGGGGCGATGGCGATGGGGACTCGTCCGCGGCAGTGGCCACGAGCGTGGGCGACGCCACTACGGGTTGGCCCGACGCCTTGGGCAAGAACGCCGCCAGCGCGGTCAGCGCCACCAGGGCCACCAGCACCAGGGCGATGGGCAAGGCCGATTCGCGTTGTCGGGCGTCCATGGCCCCCTAACCCTGCGCGAGCGAGCCGTCTATGCCCAACTGAGCGGCGACGGGCTTCAGCGCCTCAATCACCGTGGCGATGTGCTCCTCCAGGTCCACGCCCAGTTCCGCCGCACCTTGCTCAATCTCCTCGCGGTTGACCGCTCGGGCGAAGGCTTTGTCCTTCCACTTCTTGCGGACCGACTTCACTTCTACGTCGGCGATGTTCTTGCTGGGGCGCACCAGAGCCACGGCGATGACCAAGCCCGTCAGTTCGTCCACGGCGAACAGGGTCTTCTCCAGGGGCGTTTGGCGTGGGATCCCGCTGTAGTTGGCGTGGGAACGCACGGCGCGGACGATTTCGGCGGGCCAGCCCAAATCCTCTAGCATCTGCGCTCCGGCAAAGGGGTGCTCGCCCGGCCCCATCGTGGGGTGTTCTTCGTAGTCCACGTCGTGGATGAGGCCCACGATTCCCCAGAGTTCTTCGTCCTCGCCGAACTTACGGGCGTATGCGCGCATGGCCGCTTCCACGGCAATGGCGTGTTTGATGTGCTCCGGTTCTTTGTTGTGCTCGGTGAGCAGTCGCCACGCTTCTTCTCTCGTTACCATATCTCCCCCCATATTCACGCGGCCTTTCCATGCCGCGCCAGTTCTTTCTCCACGAAGGCCGTGAGTTGCCGTTGGAACTCCTCCACGCTGAAACGTTCGGCGTTGGCGCGCAACACGCCGACATCAAACGACATCTGCTCGCACCGCTCCACCGCGGCCATGAGCGATTCGGGCGTCTGCTCGGGGAACAAGATGCCCGTCCGCCCGTCCTCCACGGTGTCCAGCGCGCCGCCGCCGGCGAAGGCGATGACGGGCCGGCCCGCGGCCTGCGCCTCCACGGGCGTGATGCCGAAATCCTCCAGGCCGGGGAAGATCAGCGCCCGGCACCGCGCCATGTAGTCCCGCACCTGCTCAAAGGGCAGCCGCCCCAGGAACGACACGTTGGGCCGCGCCAGGGCCTCCAGCGCCTTGCGGTCGCGCCCCTCGCCGATGACGACCAGCGGCTTGCCCAGCCGATTGAACGCCTCCACGGCCAGGTCAATGCGCTTGTAGGGCACCAGGCGCGACACGACCAGGTAGTAGTCGTCGCGCTTCGCCGCAGGCTCAAACCTTTCCGTATGCACAGGCGGGTAGATGACCACCGAGTTGCGCCGATAGTAGCGGGCAATCCGCCGCCGCACCTCCTGCGAGATGGCGACGAACGCATCCACGCGATCCGCCGCCAGGCGATCCCACATCCGCAACTGCGCCAGGAACGGCACCAGCACAGCCTGCGCCAGCCTGCCCAGCCCCTCGCGACGGATGTAGTTGGCCGTGTCCCACAGGTAGCGCGTCGGCGTCAGGCAGTAGCAGATGTGCAGCGTCTCGGGCGGCGTGATGATCCCGTGGCAGAAGCCGCTCTTGTTGCTGATGACCAGGTCGTAGCCGGCAAAGTCAAACCGCTCAAAGGCCAGCGGGTAGAACGGCAGGAAGACCTGATGCTTGCGCTTGATCAGCGGCCACCTGTCCAGAAACGACGTGCGGATGTCCCAAGCCCTGTACGCATCGGGCATCCCCTCGCGCCAATAGATGGACGTATAGAGCGGAGCGTCCGGGAACATGGCCATGAGGGTTTCCAGCACCCCCTCGGCCCCGCCCATCTGGTTCAGCCAGTCGTGGACGATCGCAATGTTCACAAGCCCCTCTCAAACAGACCGCCGGCAGCGACAGAGCGCCCCGGCCCATGCGCCGAGTATATCACAACCCCCACCGTCGGGCAAGCCCGCCTGCCGCTTGCTTGGATTCGGTTCCATCTTGTGCTGGCGACCAAGGTGCGACTCACTTTCGGAAGTGAGTCGCACCTGTGCCCATGGCGCGACCAACAAACGTCGGAACCGAGGCGCCGCTTGACGTCCCCGCGCGGTCGGGCTATGCTATGCCCGGCCTGTGGCGGGCACGGCCACCGGCCGTTAGCCCTCGCTCTCAACCGCCGCGGACAGGCGTAAAGCGCGAGGGCCTATCGCCAGGAGACATCCCGTGCTGCCGAAACGGATCACGACGAAAGACGGCAAGACGATCATCATCCGCCATGTGCGCGACACGGACGCCGCGCCCCTCATCCGCCTGCTGAATGAGGTGTTCGCCGAGGAAGCGTTCATGCTGCGCTCCTCGTTCAACCAAACGCTTGAGGACGAGCGGGTGTTCATCCGAAGCGTGTCGCCCCCCAACCTGTACATCGTCGCGGAGCACAAGGGGGCGCTGGTCGGCTGGCTCACCCTGTTCCAGCACAGGGCCGAGTTCTGCCGCCACGTGGCGGAACTGGGCATCGGCGTAAGGAAGGGCTATCGGGGCGTGGGCATCGGGCTGGCGCTCATGCAGACGGCCCAGGATTGGGCCAAGGCGGTCGGCTTGGAGAAGATCACCCTGGGCGTGCGGGCCTCCAACAAGGTCGCGCAGCGCCTCTACGAGAAGTGCGGCTTCGTGTACGAAGGCCACCGCATTCGCCAGGTGAAGCATCGCGGCGAATACGACGACGACTTCATCATGGCCTGGTTCGCGGACTCCCCGTAGGGCCGCCCGCAACCTGCTACTGTCGCCCCGCTTCCAGTTCGTCCAGCAGCGCCACCGCGCGGCGAAGGTGCGGAATCACGATGGAGCCGCCCACGACCAGCGCCACCGAGAAGACCTCAAACAGTTCCTCGCGGGTTACGCCCTCGCCCACGCAGCGGATGATGTGATAGGCGATGCAGTCGTCGCAGCGCAGCACCATGGACGCCACGAGGCCCAACATCTCCTTCGTCTTTGTGGACAACGCGCCCTCGTTGTAGGTCTGCGTGTCCAGGGCGAAGAACCGCTTGATGACCAGGTTGTCTTCCTCAAGGATGCGCTGGTTCATGCGCTCGCGGAATTGCCGAAACTCCTCCAACCGACTGCCCATACGATCTCCTTGTGCGAAGTGCGAAGTTGCGGTAGTTTATCACGCGCCACGCCATCGCGCCAATCGCATAGCGCCCGCTGAGCCGCGCCCAAAGCCTGGGCCGTCATAGCAAGGGCGCGCAGCGCCGAAGCATCTCACGCCCGCGGCACACCCCAGCGCGGGGGTTTAGCCCCACGCGACCATGCGGCGATTCTTCCCCATCCGCGTAGAGCAAATTGGCAACTCGCTCGGCGTAGAGCAAATTGGCAATTTGCTCTACATCCCCCACCCACGGCGAGGGGGGCCAGGTCAGGAGGCGTACCTAGCCGCGCAAT
>JACIWU010000110.1 GCA_014360805.1 Chloroflexota bacterium | reverse complement strand
GCATGCCGCCCCGCCCCGCCCGACGCTGAAGCATCGGGCTGAATGCGCAAAGCCCTGCGGGCTAGCCCCAGCCCCGAAGGGGCTTCGTCCACGTAGCGCGGGGGGTTAGCCCCGCGCGGGCATGCCGCCACGCCCCGCCCGACGCTGAAGCATCGGGCTGAACGCGCAAAGCCCTGCGGGCTAGCACCAGCCCCGAAGGGGCTTCGTCCACGTAGCGCGGGGGTTTAGCCCCGCGCGGCCATGCCGCCACGCCCAGCGTTACGGCACGCCGCCCGCAGGCAGCAGCACCTCGCGCTGCACCTGCCCGCCCGCGTCGGCGCGGAAGCGCACCTGCGCGTCGTGCACGATGCGCGTGCGCCACAGTTCCGTCCGCCGCACACCATCCTTCCCGATCCACGCCCACAGGATGGCGCCATCCCGCGCCTCGTCGTAGTTGTCAATGTCAAACACGAAATCGCCCAGGCTGTACACGATGAGTTTGCCCTTGTATATCTCGGTGGGTTGGAGCACATGCGGATGATGGCCCACCACCAGGTCGGCGCCGGCATCCACCGCGCGGCGTGCGGCCGCCTGCTGTTCGGACGTCGGCGCAGGGTCGTACTCCATGCCCCCGTGCAGGATCACCACCACCGCGTCCGCCTGTCGCTTGGCATCCTCAATCTGGCGCGCCATCCGGTCCAGGTCGTCCAGGTAGGCCACGCCAGGGCGGGCATCCCCCGCCGCGAAGTTCGCCGCCCGCGCATAACTCAGCCACGCCACCAGCGCCACCCTGACCCCGCCGACGGTGTAGAAGAGCGGGCGCTCGGCTTCCACGCGATTCTCCCCCGCGCCGACAATCGCCAGCCCCTGCGCCGCCAAATGGCCGACCGTCTCCTCCATGCCCGCCACGCCGAAGTCCAAGATGTGGTTGTTCGCCAGCGACATCGCGTTTAGCCCCGAACGGGCCAGCCCCACGGCCATGGACGGATGGGCGCGGAAGACGTAGGTCTTCACGGCCGGCTCGCCCCCCAGCGCAATCGCGCATTCCAGGTTCGCCACCGCGATGTCGGCCTGCCGCAGCGCCGACGCCACCGGCGCGAAGGGGTAGTCCGCGCCGTACCGGTCGGCGTACTCGCCCACGGTGCGGGCCAGCATCACATCCCCGACGGCGGCCAGCAGCACCGTACCCTCCTCGGCGGGCAACGCGCCATCCCACGCCGCAAGCGTAGGCGGGCCGGGCGTGGGAATCGGCGCGGGGACACCGCCAACCACCGGCGCAAGGACATGGACAAATCGCCCCTCGCGCAGCACCACCTGCGGCGCGCCGCCCGCGTGGAGCGCGGCGACGCGAATCCCCGCCACCCGCGACGGCGCATACCACACGCCGCGCACCTGCCCCGCGTCCGACAGGACGGTTACCGTGCCGCCCTCCGTCGCCGCCAGGATTTCCGGCACGCCGTCGCCGTCCAGGTCGGCCGCGGCCACATCCCACACGCCGCCCGCCACCGCGGCCTGCCAGCGTATCTTGCCCTCGGGCGACAGGGCAATCACGAGATTCACCGGATCGCCCGCGCCGACGATGAGCGCGGGGCCGTCGGCGACCTCGGTCTCGGCCCACGCCGGCATCCCGCCGCCCAGCGCCACCTGCCACAGGCGGCCGCCCTCCGCGTTCCAGGCGGTCAGCGTGCCGGCCTGATCGCCGGAAACCCACGTGGCCCCGCCCAGCGCCGAGGGGCGCGCCCGAACCGGCAGGCGGCTGGCCTCTTGGTCCCACACGACCTTGCCGTCGGCGGCGACGCCCACCACGTGGCCGGAATCCAGGCCCACCAGGATGTCGGCGCCGGCCACGGATGCGGCCTCCAGCGAGACGGGCGCGCCCGCGAGTTGCACCGTCCACCGCGCCGCGCCCGCAGGGTCAAAGGCGGCCAGCGTGCCCCGCCACGTGGCGGCCACAAGCGTGTCGCCCAGAGCCGCCACGTGCGTAACCCGCCCGTCCAGGCGCGCCTGCCAGACCGCATCGCCCGCGCCGTCCAGCAGGTACACGCGGTCGGAATCGTCGCCGACGAGGATGCGCGGCGCGCCATCGGGAGCGGCAATCACCTGCGCGGCGTAGATGACCGCCTCGGCGCGGAACCGCCACCGCACCGAACCGTCGGCGGCAAAGGCGTAGAAGTAGCGGTCGTGCGAGCCGGCCAAAATCTCGGGGACGCCGTCGCCGTCCAGGTCGGCCACGTCCAGCGTCCAGAACGCCTCGGTCTCGTGCCAGTTCGCGGCGGTGGGGTATTCCCATTGCGGTTGGAGCGCCAGCGATGGCACGGGCGTCGGCGACGGCGTGGGTGCAGGGGTAGGCGAGGCGGCGGGCGATGGGCGCGGCGTTGCCGTCGCGGCGACAGGCGGGCTGCCCGTGCCCGTCGGCGTGGGCGCGGGTGATGCGCACGCGGCCAGCGAAATCGCAAGCAGGATCAGCGTCAGGAGTCGTCTCACGGGGCTACTTTACCCGCGACGGGGCGGGATGTCAATTGCGAGCGGGCAGTCCGAGACCCTGCAGCCCTACGGCCGCCGCGAGCGTCAGCGAGCAGGGCCGACAAGCGGCGAAGCCGTCGCGCCGCGAAGCGCGGCGGAGCGGCATCCGCCTATAGATGGGAGCTGAGCGGCGCCGCTGATCCACTCCCACCATACACCCTACCCAGGGGGCGTCCGCTCCAACGAGGTGTTGTGCTACCACGACACGCTCTAGGACGACGAGCGACACGTGCTAGAAGTCGCCTCCGCTAAGTAAGAGGGCGACGGCGATGCAGTAGATTGGTATTGCAATCAAGAGCTGCGCCACGAAATAGTGCCCCCATATTGTGAAGGCTCGCCGCAGGAATGACGGGCTGACGATACCGGAATTTGGAATCAGCGCGCGAATCTCATTCACCTGCGATGCAACAGTTTGGAGCGCGGCCTGAGAGGCAGCGAGATTCTCTTCCAACCGGAGAATTCGGTTCTCCAGCGATTGAATGTACTGTGCGGTCCCCTGAGGTAGCTGTTCGGCACTCACTGTCACAACCTCCTAGCAGAAGAAGATTAACCGCTTTCGGCTCTGTGGTGAACCACGATGGGCGCCACATGCTATGGATCGGCAACCCAACGCTCAGCATCAGCGGCGGCGCGCAGCGCCGTCAGCTACATGCCGCTGTTAGCCAGGAACCTGATTTGTACGGCATACCATTCATCCTCAGATCGATTGAAGATGCATGCACTATCGCAAACCTGGCAGTCGTCGTTGTAGGCGACTGGAAGATAGGTGAAGTGCGTACCGTGCGAGCCGTCCAACGTGTCCATCACACCAGCGAGATAGTCAACCAGCGTGCGCCCCGGCTCCAGGTTTGGGGCATGGACCTCGAGATCCAGCCCGATTGCTCCATGCGACCAAGCTCGCCCTGCCATTGCTTCGATCGCAGCGGCGCGCAGCGCTACGAATCGTTCGTGGTGTTTGTGCTTCGGGTTGCGGATCGAGAAGGACGTGTCCTTATAAGGGGGGAGCCCAGAGACACGGAGTTCGATGGCTTCGCCCCCCTGAGGCGCGGGCATGGTCGGGAGGAGGCCCGGATCGTATGCGAGTACTCGGTTCATGCTCTCACTTCCCTGGCTAACACCGCGGCGGTTGAGATGCGCGCGGCGGAGGGGCGAAGCGCCGACGCCAGCGTCATCTCCAACCGCTTGCACGCATAGGAAAGCCTTGTGTGTATATTATAGCACACTTCCGTGGCAAGTCAATGGGGTTACGAATACATGAACGATCTACTGCCGAAAGACGCAAGAAACTCCTGGATCCGTTGCGCGATGCCCTGCGCTTGACCCACCTCCCCACGCACCGCTTTTTCGCTCCCCTCCCCCCCATGCGCGCAAACGGCGCTTGTGTGCTATAATCCACCCGACACCGCCATGCGGGGGAACCATGGAATACGAAGCCATCATCGGAATGGAAGTCCACGCCCAACTGCTGACGCGCAGCAAGATGTTCTGCGCGTGCGCCGCCGACTACGCCGCCGCGCCGCCCAACACCCGCGTCTGCCCCATCTGTCTGGGCATGCCCGGCACGCTCCCCGTCATCAACGCCCGCGCCGTGGAATTCGTCGTCATGACCGGCCTGGCGCTCCACTGCCGCATCGCCGCCCATTCCCGCTTCGCCCGCAAGAACTACCACTACCCCGACCTGCCCAAGGGCTACCAGATTTCGCAGTACGAACTACCCCTCTGCTCCGACGGCTATCTGGACATTGACGTGGACGGGCAGGTCCGGCGCATCGGTATTGAGCGCGTGCACCTGGAGGAGGACACGGCCAAACTCATCCACACCGGCGAGCACAGCCTGATAGACGCCAACCGCGCGGGCGTGCCGCTCATGGAGATTGTCAGCGCGCCCGACCTGCGCACCGGCGAGGAGGCCCGCCAGTACCTGACCCGCCTGCGGACGATCCTCCGCTACCTGGGCGTCAGTTCCGGCAACATGGAAGAAGGCTCCATGCGCTGCGAGGTCAACATCTCGCTGCGGCCCGCCGGCACCGACCTGCGCGGCACCAAGGTGGAGGTGAAGAACCTCAACTCGTTCCGCTCGGTCAAGCAGGCCATTGAGTACGAAATCCAGCGCCAGCGCCGCCTGCTGGAATCGGGCGAGCGCGTCGTGCAGGTTACCATGGGCTGGGACGAAGCCAACGGGCGCACGGTAGTCCAGCGCGTCAAGGAATCAGCCGACGACTACCGCTACTTCCCGGAGCCGGACCTGCCGCCGCTGGAATTGAGCCGCGAATGGGTAGAGGCGATACGGGCGCGCCTGCCCGAACTGCCCGAGGCGCGGCGGGATCGGTTCGTCCGCGACTACGGGCTGAGTGCCTACGACGCGGGCGTGCTCACCGCCGATCGGGAGGTGGCCGACTTCTTTGAGGCCGTGGTGCGCCTCGGCGGCGACGCCAAGGGCGCCGCCAACTGGATCACCGGCGAGATCTTCCGCCTGATGAACGCGCGGGGCCTGGAGATGAGCCAATTGTCCATCCGCCCGGCGCAACTTTGCGAACTCATGGGGTTGATACAAGAGGGCGTCATCACGACGACCATCGCCAAGGACGTGCTGGGCGACATGGCGGCCACGGGCGAGTCGCCGCGGGACATCGTGCGGCGGCGAGGGCTGGCCCAGGTCCGCGACGCCTCGGCTCTGGAGGCGGTCGCGCGGCAGGTCATCGCCGACAACCCCGACGCCGTGGCCCAGTACCTGGCCGGCAAGGAGCAAGTGCTCAAGTTCCTGGTGGGGCAGATGATGAGGGCGACCAAGGGGCAGGCCAACCCCACCCTGGCCGCCGAAATCCTGCGGGCGCTCCTGGCGGAAAGGCGGTGATTTTGGCCTCCCCGCCACAGTGTGTTATAATCCGCACGGATTGCGCCACGATTCACAGGATATCCATCACAAGGAGGTGATTGGAACCGAAGTATCCCTCTCGGCTCAAAGACGAGCCACTCTTCGCCCAGTGAAAATCTAAAACAAAGGAGTTTTTGGACATGACCGAGAAACTGAATCCCTTCAAAATCGCACAACAGCAATTGGACGAGGCAGCAGCCATCCTGAAACTGGAGCCTGGCATCCATGCGCTCCTGCGCGAGCCCATGCGCGAACTGCACGTAACCATCCCCGTGAAGATGGACGACGGCACCGTCAAGGTGTTCAAGGGCTTCCGCGTGCAGTACAACGACGCCCGCGGCGCGACCAAGGGCGGCATTCGCTTCCACCCCGAGGAGACCATTGACACCGTGCGCGCGCTGGCCGCGTGGATGACCTGGAAGACCGCCGTGGTGGACATCCCGCTGGGCGGCGGCAAGGGCGGCGTCATCTGCAACCCCAAGGAGATGTCGCAGGGCGAGTTGGAGCGGCTGAGCCGCGGGTACATCCGGGCCATCGCCAAGTTCATCGGCCCCGAGATTGACGTGCCCGCCCCCGACGTGTACACCAACCCGCAGATCATGGCCTGGATGATGGACGAGTACAGCATCATCACGGGCTACAACGTCCCGGGCGTCATCACCGGCAAGCCGCTGCCGTTGGGCGGTTCCGCGGGCCGCGGCGACGCGACGGCGCGGGGCGGCGTGTATACTATCCGCGAGGCAGCCAAGGCGCTCGGCCTGAACCTGAAGGGCGCGCCCTGCGCCATCCAGGGCTACGGCAACGCCGGATACCACGGCCACGTCCTGGCCCAGGAGATTCTGGGCATGAAGGTCGTCGCCGTCAGCGACTCCAAGGGTGGCATCTACAACCCGGAAGGGCTTGATCCCAAGGCGGTTTCGGAGCACAAGGCGAAGACCGGCTCCGTGCTCAACTTCCCCGGCGCCAAGAACATCACCAATGAAGAACTGCTGGAATTGGAGGTGATGGTGCTCATCCCCGCGGCGCTGGAGAACCAGATCACCGAGAAGAACGCCGCCAACATCAAGGCTAAGATCGTGGCCGAGTTCGCCAACGGCCCGACCACGCCCGAGGCCGACAAGATCCTGTTCGCCAACGGCGTGTACGTCATCCCCGACTTCCTGTGCAACGCGGGCGGCGTTACCGTCAGTTACTTTGAGCAGGTCCAGAACGCCTACGACTATTACTGGCCAATTAAAGAGGTTCACGAGAAACTGGACCACAAGATGACGGCGGCCTTCCATGCCGTCCATGAGATGTCCCAGAAGCACAAGGTGAACAACCGTGTTGGGGCATACCTGGTGGCCGTGCACCGTGTGGCCGAGGCCATGAGGTTGCGCGGCTGGGCCTAGAAGCCCGCTTCCCCTTGCGAGCATTCTAGAAGCGCCCTGGGTGTGCCCCAGGGCGCTTCTCTGTGTGATGGAAACGTGTGCGCTGCCGAAAGGAGGGAACGCTGCTGTGAGTGAGTCAGTCGTACCCTGCGTGTACTTTGAGCGGGCCGGGCCGGCCAACACCGAGAGGACGCTGGAAATCGCCAAGGCCCGCGCCGATCAACTCGGCATCCGCGCCATCCTTGTCGCCACGACGACGGGCGCGACCGGCGTGCGGGCCGCCGAAGCGTTCCGCGGCTACGACCTGATCGTGGTATCCCACAGCCACGGGTTCAAGGCGCCCAACACGCAGGAACTGACCGACGCGAACCGAGAGGCCATCCTGGCCACCGGCGCCAAACTCCTCACCTGCCAGCACGCCTTTGGCGGCATCAACCGCGCCGTCCGGAAGGAATTCGGCACCTACATGCTGGACGAACTCATCGCGTTCGTGTTGCGCAACTTCTCCCAGGGCGTGAAGGTGGGCGTGGAGATTGCCATCATGGCCGCCGACGCGGGCCTGGTGCGCGTGGGCGAACCGGCCATCACCGTGGCGGGCACCGGGCGCGGAGCGGATACGGCCATGGTTGTGCTCCCGGCCAACGCCCAGGACTTCTTTGACTTCCGCGTGCTGGAGATTCTGTGCAAGCCCAGGCTTGGGCGACCGCTGAAGGGGTAAGCGATGGCGCGGATGTTGCGGATTGCGGCAGCGATCGGGTTGGGCGCATGGGTCGCGCTGGCGCTCGCGCGGTGCGGCTCGCCGCAACCCGCCAGCGGCACCGAACCACCGCCCGCCGTCAGCATCCAGCAGAAAGGCTCGGACACCCTGGTGAACCTGGCGCTGGCCTGGGCCGAGGCGTACATGCGGCTCCAGCCCGAAGTGCGCATCTCAG
>JACIWU010000109.1 GCA_014360805.1 Chloroflexota bacterium | reverse complement strand
CCGCCGAGAGAGCAGCGCCAACCGAATGTGCGACCTCCCGATGGGCCTCCTGGCGCTATGTTACCACATCGTGCGTTCTTATGAAAAAGCGAGCGTGAGTAACATTCGCGTGGGTCCGCGTTCTTCGCGGTTACAGCTCCGTGGAATCCCCAACACAAACTGGAACCGCCCCCGCATCCCGCCCCATTTGTGAGAAACAGCGCACGGCGTATAATATATACAAACCGAATTTACTGCCGAAAGAGACTCGCTTATGAAACCTGTCAATGGGCTGGGACACCTGGCCACGGCCCGCCTGCGCACAGCAGCCGCCCTCCGGAAGAGCGCCTCGGGCAGTCCCGCCGCGCTCCAGACGCTTCGGCTGGCCCTGCCTGCCGCCGGCGAGCAAATGCTGGGGATGATGGTGGGCATTGTGGATACGTTTCTGGTCGGGCACATCGGCGCGGCAGCCCTCGCGGCCGTGGGCCTGGCCAATCAGTGGGTGATGCTAACCAACGCGCTCTTCGGCGCCATAGGCGTGGGCAGCACCGCCCTCATCGCGCGGTCGGTCGGAGCCAAGGATTCGCTGCTCGCCAACCGTGTGCTCCGACAATCGGTGCTCGTGGGGGCGGCCATCGGCCTCGTCGCCACGGTGCTCGGCACGACGCTGGCGCGCCCCGCGGTGGCCCTCATGGGGGCCGAGCCCGAAGCCCTTGGCCCTGGCACCACCTATCTGCGTATCGTCTCGGTGGTGTTCCTTCCCGCCACGCTGATGTTCATCTGCAACGCCGCCATGCGCGGCGCGGGCGACACGCGCACACCCCTGCGCATCATGTTCATCGTCAACGGCATCAACATCGTGGTGGCCTGGTCGCTCATCAACGGAGCCTTTGGACTGCCGCGCATGGGGGTCGCGGGGTCGGCCATCGGCGCGGCCACCGCCCGCATGATGGGCGGCGTCCTGGCCGTGAGCACGCTGGCGCGAGGACGCGGAATCCTTCGGCTCGTGCTGGACAAACTGCGCCCCGACTGGGACCTCATCAAGCGCATACTCCGAGTCGGCGTGCCTTCGGGCCTGGAGCAACTGCTGTTCCGATTCGGCCAGATGTCCTACGCGCGGGTGGTCGCCACGCTTGGCACCGCCGCCTTCGCCGCCCACCAGGTCGCGCTGAATGCCGAGTCGCTATCCTACATGCCGGGCTTCGGTTTCGCCGTCGCGGCCACCACGCTGGTGGGGCAGGCTCTGGGGGCCCAGAATCCGAAAGAAGCCGAACGCAACGGCTACACGGCATTCGCCATCGGGGCGGCGCTGATGGGCCTGATGGGGGTCATCTTCATCCTATTCCCGCTGCCGCTCGTCAGTTTCTTCACGTCCGACCCGCAGGTCATCGCGCTGGGGACTGGGCCGCTGCGCATCGTGGGGCTGGCCCAGCCGGCGCTCGCCGCCACCATGATCATCAATGGGGCTCTACGCGGCGCCGGGGACACGCGCTATCCGCTCTACATCGTCGCGGGGTGCATCTGGGGCATCCGCGTCCCGCTCGCCATCCTGTTCATCACCGTCTTGGGCCTGGGACTGGAGTGGGCCTGGGTCGCCATGTCGGTGGACCTCTTCTTCCGCGGGTTGTTCGCCTTCCTGCGCTACCGAGGCGGTAAGTGGAAGTCCATCCAGGTCTAGTGCGCATGCCCGCGCGCTAGGAACACAACCGCACCGCGGCCTTGTACAGCACCCGCACCCCAAAAACCAGGTTGGCCACGGATATCCGCTCGTTGTGCCCGTGCGCCATCTCCAGCGGCGACACGTCCATGTCCTGCTTCATCGGGCAGAAGCCATAGACCTTGACGCCGCGTTTCGCCAGGAAGCGGCCGTCGGTGGAGCCGGTGATCATGAAGGGCAGCATGACCGCTCCCGGGTCCTCTTCGGCCAGCGCCTCCGCCAGGATGGTGTACAGCGGGGTCTGGTATCCCGCCTCCGACGGCTCCGACGTGCCGATGATGTCAATCCGCACCTTGTCGCCGACATAGGGCCGAATCTCGCGGATCAAGTCATCGGGCGTCTGGCCGGGAATCAACCGCCCGTCCACCTGCGCCTCCGCCACCGAGGGGATGACATTCGTCTTGCTGCCGGCGCTCAGCACTGTGGGCGTGGCCGTGTTGCGCACCGAGGCGCGCAGCAGCGGCCCTATCGTCTCCTCGCGGGCCAAGGCCTTCGCAACCAAGGGTTCAAACACCGGATTGAGCACCAGCGGCAGGATGAAGGACTGCGGGAACGGCAGCAATCGGGCCAGTTGCTGGACAAATTCGCGCACCGTGGGCACCACATGCAGCGGGAGTCTCGCGCGCGACAAGCGGGCGATGGCCTCCGCCAGGGTGGCCACGGCGTTGTCGCCCTTCGGGATGGACCCATGGCCCGGCTTGCCCTGCGCCGTCAGCCTCATCCAGCAGACGCCCTTCTCCGCGGTCTGGCAGACATAGGCGCGCCTGCCGCCGATGTCCAGGCCGAACCCGCCCCCCTCATTGATGGCGTACTCCGCCTCCGAAAGTTCGGGCCGCTGCTCCACGAGCCAACCCATGCCCGTCAGACCGCCCGCCTCTTCGTCCGCCGTCGCGGCCAGGATGACGTCCCGCTTCAATGGCACACTCTCGCGCTTGAGCAGGAGCATGAGCATCAACTGCACGGCGGTCAGGTTCTTCGTGTCCACCGCGCCGCGGCCCCAGATCACGCCATCCACCAGTTCGGCGGCGAAGGGCGGGTGCTCCCACTTGTCCGCTTCGGCGGGCACCACATCCAGATGCGACATCAGCAGAAGCGGGCGGGCAGAGCCGTCGCCACGGAGCCGCGCCACCACGTTGCCCCGCCCCGGCGCCGACTCCACCACTTCCGCCTCTATGCCCTCGCCCCGAAGCACATCGGCCAGATACTCCGCGGCAGGCAGTTCGTTGCCGGGCGGGTTCGTCGTGTCCATGCGGATCAGGTTCTGTAGGTGCTGCACAACCTCGCGTTCTACAGCGGCCCAATCTGGAGACATCGCACTCCCTCCCCCAGGCCGTCTAGCGCCGACGGCCTTGTCTACGCCAGCCACTTCTCCACGATATCCTTCAGCGTCGGCTGGCCGATCTCCTGCAGTTCGTACCGCACGCGCTGCGACGGATGCTTGATGGTGAGCACCCTGCGCAGGTCAATGGGCGTGGCGATGAGAACCATGTCGCACGGCGTGTTATTGATCGTCTCCTCCAATTCGCGCACCTGCTTCTCGCCATACCCCATCGCAGGCAGGAGCGCACCTGTGTTCGGGTACTTGCGGAACGTGTCCACGATGGACCCGACCGCATAGGGCCGCGGGTCCACCAACTCCGCCGCGCCCAGCCGCCTGGCGACCACCGTGCCCGCGCCGTAGGCCATCTCGCCATGCGTCAGGGTCGGTCCATCCTCAATCACCAGCACGCGTTTCCCGCGGATCGCCTCAGGCGCTTCCACGAAGATGGGCGAGGCCGCCTCCAAGACCGTGGCGCGCGGGTTCACCTGAAAGACGTTCTCACGCACCGTGGTGATGTTGGCGATGTCTGCCGTGTCCACCTTGTTGATGACCACCACGTCGGCCATGCGCAGGTTCGTCTCGCCAGGATGATACCGCACCTCGTGCCCTGCCCTGTGTGGATCCACGACGACGATATGCAGGTCGGGCCTGTAGAACGGCAGGTCGTTGTTCCCGCCGTCCCACAGAATCACGTCGGCTTCCTTCTCCGCCTCGCGCAGGATGCGTTCGTAGTCCACGCCCGCATAGACGATCACGCCACGGTCCAGGTGAGGCTCGTATTCCTCGCGCTCCTCAATGGTGCATTGGTGGCGGTCCATGTCGGCGTAGGTGGCAAAGCGCTGGCAAGCCTGCTTGGCCAAGTCGCCGTAGGGCATCGGGTGGCGAATGGCGACCACGCGCTTGCCCATGTCGCGCAGGATGCCCGCGACGCGGCGGCTGGTCTGGCTCTTGCCGCTGCCGGTGCGCACCGCGCAGACCGCAACCACCGGCACGCTGGCCTTGAGCATGGTGGACTCGGCCCCCATCAGTCGGAAGTCCGCCCCTGCCGCCAGCGCCACCGAAGCCTTGTGCATCACGTACTCATGGCTCACGTCGCTGTAGGCGAAGACAACCTGGTTCACGCGCAAGTCGCGAATCAGGTTCACCAGTTCCGATTCGGGGTAGATGGGAATCCCCTTGGGATAGTTGGGCCCCGCCAGTTCTGCCGGGTACACGCGCCCCTCAATGTTGGGGATTTGCGTCGCCGTGAACGCGACGACCTCGTAATTCGGGTTGTTGCGGAAATACACGTTGAAGTTGTGGAAGTCTCTTCCGGCAGCACCCATGATCAGGACTCTGTCTTTCTCCATTGAAAGCCTCCTCAGTGTATTGCTGTTTCGCTACGAGTTATCGCTGGCGCCGGGTTTGGCTATTGGCCGCGCAAACCGCGCCAGAATCTCCCCTACCCCATACAGCAGGATCAGTGGCGCCATCACGATCAGCATGTTGAAGGGATCTGGCGTCGGGGTGATGACCGCGGCCAACACCGCGATGAGCACAATCGCGTATTTGCGGTTCTTGCTCAGGAACGCGGGAGTTACGATGCCGAGTTTCGCCAGGAAGAAAACGATAAGGGGAGTCTCAAAGGTAACCCCAACCCAAAACAGCAGGCTGGTTACGAAGGAGATGTAGGAATCTATGGAATACGTCGGGCGAACGATGTCGCTCATGAAGCCTTTCAGGTATGCGATGGCAAAGGGGAGCATGACCAGCGCGGCGAACAGCACGCCCAGCGCGAAGGAGAGCGTCGCCCCAGGCAGCAGGAAGTACAGATATCGCTTCTCCTGCGGGGTGAGCCCGGGCACGATGAACCGCACGAGTTGGTAGATGATGACTGGCATCGCGAGCACAACGCCCACGATGAGGGCCAACTTGAAGTACACGATGATGGTCTCGGTGGGCCTCAACGCCACGGGCACGTTCGGCTGCATCGGGCGGATCACGATTTCAAACAGCCGCGGCGTGAACAGGAACAGACTCACCAGCGTGCCTACAAACAACGCCAAGAAGGCTTTGATGAGGCGATCGCGCAGTTCGCCCAAATGGGCGAGAAGCGGCATCTTGTTGCTCTCACTCATCCTGCGCAGGACTCCCTTCGTCAGGATTCCCGGGCCCTACGCCCGATGCGCTGCCCGCAGCTGCTACATCGGACCCGCCCTTTTCGCCTTCCACGGGCGAAGGCTCCTGCACTACCTGTCCCACGCTGGACAGCGGAATGCCATGCACCGGCTGGATGGCCGGCGGAGGCGTAGGGGCCGACGAACCGGCTTTGCTCGCGGCCTCGCTCAAGTCCAGTTCCCTGGCGACGGCAGACGTAACCTCCTCCGACGTTTTGCGGAACTCGTTGAGCGTCTTCCCGATGGTGCGCGCGACCTCCGGAAGCCGGTTAGGGCCGAAGACGATGAGCGCCAGGATGAGGATGAGGATCAGTTCGCCTGGCCCAATCCCGAACAAAGTCATGCCCCACCCTCCTTCTCCGCATCCTGAGGAGAGCCAGCGCCCTGATCGGGATGGGAAGCACCGCTTGCCCCCTGCATTTGCAGAACAAAACTGCCCAGAACGCCGTTCACGAATCGGTGAGAACTCTCGCTTCCGAACATCTTGGCCAGTTCCACGGCCTCGTTGATGACCACCTTCATCGGCGTCGTCCGATCCACGTAGAGTTCAAACAGCGCGATGCGCAGGATGTTTCGGTCTATGGTCGCCATCTGCTCAATGGGCCACTGGGGAGCGTTCTTCTGAATGAAAGCATCCAGTTGCTTGCGGTGCTCCAACACCCCGAACACCAATGCGCGCGCAAAATCCACGCCCGCGTCCGGAAGCGGCGTCTCCTCCAGGCGGTGCTGGAGTACCACATCGGGAGGATGCCCCACACTGTCGGTCTCAAAGAGAGCCTGCAAAGCCACAATGCGAGCGCGCCGCCGTACTTTCACGGTTTACACCTGCTCCTCGGCATCGGGGAGTTCCACGTCTTCAATGAAGATGTTCACCTCGCGGACCACGAGGCCCACCGTCTCGCTGATGGCGCGGGCAATCGCGGCCTGCAATCGCCGGCCCAACGCCAGCAGATTGACGTTCGCCTTGGCCACCAGATGGACATCCACGGCCACGCTGTTGCCCTCCACGTCCACGCGGACACCGTCATCCACGCCGCCGACCCCGAGAAACCGGCTGACGTCGCTGCGCCAGTCCTTGCACAGGCGCGCCACGCCCTCATCGGCGTTGGCCGTCAGGGTTACGATTGTCGTCAGAACACCAGGAGCCAGTGTTACCTTGCCGACCGTCTCATTTTGCATAGCCAGACCCCCTCGCAATCAGCATCGCAACCCCTAGATTACCCTATTGCGCGCCCGAAGTCAAGCGGGGCGCGTGAATCGGCCAAAAGAAAGGCCGTGCCGCGGAACCCCGCACCACGGCCACAGGCACAACCCTGAGCAAAGCCCTATTCCGTCCTACTCCCCGCCTTCAACCTCTATCCGCGCGGCTCCGCGATAGTAGCCACAGGTCGGGCAGACCCGATGGGGCAGCCGCAGGTTCTTGCACTCTGGGCACACGACCAGGGAGGTCGTCTTCAGCGCCAGATGCGACCGGCGACGATCCCGCCGTCCCTTTGACAGTTTTCGTTTCGGCAGAGCACCCATAGTCCAAACTCTCCTTCAATGAGATCAACTTGTCCGCAGGCCCGCCAGCGGAGCCCAGCGCGGGTCCACCGGCTCATCCGTGCAGGTACAGGTTTCCGTATTCAGGTTGCACCCGCAGTGGGGACAAATGCCGGCGCAATCTTCCCGGCAGTGCGGGTGATCCTCAATCGCCAGAAGCAGATTCTGGCGCACAACCTCGCTGAGATCCAGCATGTTGTGCTTGTCAATCACCAGCGCCGGGTCCTCGTGCGTGCCAGGCAACACGCGCCCGGTCAAGACATCTATACTAGGCTCAAACTCCTCCACGAGTTCAATGGACACCCGCTCAACGAAAGGCTCGGCGCAACGCACGCAGATGAGTTCCAAATCGGCATGCGCGCTGCCCTCCACCAGCACATTGGCGCCCACGTGGGTGAACCGCACATGGCCCACAAGCGTGCTATGCGGCACAATGAGCGGATCCAGCCCGCTGATGTCATCGTCCAAATCGTACTCTCGGACCCCGCCCGTGGGGCCAAGCAGCAATTGCGCTACATTGAATCTCATTCCTACACCTTCTTGAAACCAGCAGAAAGCACAGCGCATTATAGCCTCCCCGCGCCCGCGTGTCAAAGCGAGCACTGGGCAGGCAATGCGCCTCTGCCAGTCGCACACGGCCCTCCCGCGTGCGGACAAAACGAGAAGCGGCTTGCAGGCCGCTTCTCCAGGTGGAGATGGCGGGAATCGAACCCGCGTCCGAAAGATTCGACCAGAGACCTCTACGAGCGTAGGTGGCCTTTGGAATCTCGCCCCACCAGCACCCGGCCAACGGGGTCTGCATGGAGCCAGCCGATGCGCTTGGGCCCCCCGTATCGGCATCCGGAGGGCTGCATCCCGGTCTTCATGACGCCCTGGATCCACCTCACCGGGAGAGAGATGGTCAGGACGTAGTTACCCGCAGGTAACTAAGGCATCGGCTCTCGCTGACTAGGCAGCGATGGCCAAAGCCGGCTTCTGTGCGAAGTTCGCACTTCTCGTTTTGCCCATTTTCACGCGGTTGGGCGCCTCGGCTCGCAGTCCCTGATCAGCCTCCTCCGTCGAGACCATTCATCCCCTGACACACATGTATTATATTCAAAGTCGGCCAAAACACAAAAACCGGTGAGAGGCGTCTCGTTCCCCAAGTTCTTTGGTCGCGCCATGGGCATAGGCGCCAGGTGCGACGCACTTTTGGGACGTCGTGCATCCCGCCCATTGCGAGCGTAGGGCAGGTTTCCATACCTGCCCCCAGCCTCCGGCGGCTATGGAAAGCCGCCCTACGTGTTTGGACGTCGTGCCACCCGCCCATCACGAGCGTAGGGCA
>JACIWU010000108.1 GCA_014360805.1 Chloroflexota bacterium | reverse complement strand
TCAGTCCGTGGCATGATGTCTCCTTTCGCCTTGTGTGGGGTTGTGGGGGACATCATGCCACATTATTTGCTTTCTGAAAAGATCCCCTCCCCCTGCCTGTCCGCCCCTGAACCGCTGGCGGAGAGGGGGAACGAGGGGGTGAGGTCAGCACGCCCGCGCGGGGCTGAACCCCCGCGCGGAACGAACCAAGCCCCTTCAGGGCTGGGCCAGCCCGCAGGGCTTCGCCCCTCCAGCCCGATGCTTCAGCGTCGGGCTAACACGCGCCGAGCCAGGGTGAGGGACACCGCTTGGCGCCTAGGCTTCCTGCCCTCGGATGAAGGCTTCTACCATGGCGCGGGCTTCGTCGTCGCGGTACTGCACCGGCGGGGACTTCATGAAGTAGGCCGACGGCCCGACCAGCGCGCCCTTGAGGCCCCGATCCAGAGCGATCTTGGCGCATCGGACCGCGTCAATCACCACGCCCGCAGAATTCGGAGAGTCCCACACCTCCAGTTTGAGTTCCAGGTTCAGCGGCACGTTGCCGAACGTGGTCCCCTCCATGCGGATGTAGCAGAACTTGCGGTCGGCCAGCCAGGGGACGTAATCGCTGGGGCCCACGTGCACATCTTCCGGCGGCAGGTTGAAGTCTAACTGGCTGGTTACGGCGTTGGTCTTGGAGATTTTCTTGGACTCCAGGCGCTCGCGCTCCAGCATGTTGAGAAAGTCGGTGTTGCCGCCGAAGTTGAGTTGGTAGGTGCGGTCCAGGCGCACGCCGCGGTCGCCGAACAGGCGGGTGAGCACGCGATGCACGATGGTGGCGCCCACCTGCGACTTGATGTCGTCGCCGATGATGGGCAGGCCGCGCTCCTCAAATCGCTTCTGCCAGTAGCCCTCGCGGGCGATGAACACGGGGACGCAGTTCACGAACGCGCAGCCGGCGTCCAGAATCTGCTCCACGTACCACTTGGTGGCCATCTCGCTGCCAACCGGCAGGTAACTTACCACCACATCGGTGTGCGTGTCGCGCAGGATGCCCACAATGTCGTCGGTGGAGCCGGGAGCCTTGCGGATGACCTGGGACAGGTAGCGGCCCAGGCCGTCGTGGGTCATCCCTCGGTGGACGGGCACGCCCAGGTGGGGGACATCGGCGAACTTGTAGGTGTTATTGGGCTTGGTGAAGATGGCCTCGGACAGGTCTTTGCCGACCTTGTTGGCGTCAATGTCAAAGGCGGCGCTGAACTCAATGTCGCCGACGTGATAGTCGCCCAGGCGGACGTGCATCAGGCCGGGCACCGTGTCATCCTCGGCGGCGTTCTTGTAGAACTCCACGCCCTGCACGAGCGACGATGCGCAGTTCCCCACGCCGATGATGGCGACGCGCACTTTTCCCATGACAGGCCTCCTCGTTGTCTCGCGACGTAGATTTGCAATGCACAATGCTATGCACAAAGCATTGCACATTGCATTCGCAGAGTCTACTCTTCTAGAAGGGCGCTGTCAAATCGCGGGAAGCAGCCAGAGTGGGCCGCGAAATGAGAACGGTTGCAGGGAACGTATTTCGGGCGGTCTCTCGGGTTCTCTCCGAGTTTCTCGCGCTTTCGCATTCGCGCATAGCCACGAGGGTTACCCCCCGCATCCCCCTGGCCCCCTTCTCGCCCTGCCTGCGGGGCGAGAAGGGGAAACGGGCGTGTGCCGTTCCCTCGCTCGCCAGCAGAGGGCTAGGGTGAGGGATGCCTCCCCCGCGCGTTGGGCACGTTTGGATCGCGAAAGACACGAAAGGGCGCGAAAGCCGCCGCGCGGGGCTGAACCCCCGCGCTAAGGGCGCGAAGCCCCTTCGGGGCTAACGCCAGCCCGCAGGGCTTCGCTCTATCAGCCCGATGCCTCCGCGTCGGGCGGACGTGTGTCGTCCCCTCTCCCACTGGGAGAGGGCTAGGGTGAGGGGCGCGTGTCCTCGGCGGTGAAATGCCCTTTCCCCACGGCCGGCCAACTACACGCGCGTCCACGCCCGGGCCGCCAGTTCGCGCGAGCGGGCGGTGATGGCCTCCTCGTCCACCGTCAGGAGTTTGCGGTCGCGCATGAGCACCCGCCCCGCGCAGACCGTCGCCGTGATGGCCGACGCCTCCACGCCGAACAGCACATGCCACGGCAGGTTGCCCGCCGTGAGCGGCGTCGTGGGGTGATAGTCCACAAACACCAGGTCGGCGCTCGCGCCCACGCTCAACTCGCCCAGCGTCGTATCCGGCCAGAAGACGCGGGCCAGGCGGGCGTTGTCCGCGTAGGCGATGCGGAACACCAGGTCGCCCGGCATGGCGCGGGGGTCGCGCTGCGCGAGTTTGTGCACCAGGTAGGCCGTTTTCATCTCCGCGAACATCTGGTTGGAGAACCCATCGTTGCCCAGCGCCACGTTGACGCCGGCACGGAGCATCTTCTCCACCTGCGCGACGCCCACCGCGTTGTTCATGTTGGAACGCGGCTGATGCGTAACCCACGTGCCGGTCTCGGCCAGGGCGGCGATCTCGCCGTCGTCCACGTGGACGCAGTGGCAGGCGAGCGTCTTGGGGCCGAGGATGCCCGCGTCGCGCAGGCGGTGGACGACGCGCTTGCCCGACTTGCGCAGCGAGTCCTCCTGGTCGGCGATGTCCTCGGCCACGTGGACGTGGAAGCCCAGGCCCAAGTCACGGTTTGCGGCCACACAGTCGGCCAGCGTCTCGTCCGACAGCGTTAGCGAAGCGTGAAGCCCGAATGCCGCGGCCAGCAGCGGGTTAGGGCGTGCGCGCAACGACCTCGCAAAGCGGACGTTCTCGGCAATGCCCGCCTGGGCGCGGTCGGGGCCGTCGCGGTCGGTAACCTCGTAGCACAGGCTGACGCGGACGCCGGCCTGTTGCGCCGCCTCGGCGATGACATCCAGCGAGCCGTCAATGGCGTTGGGGCTGGCGTGATGGTCAATGAGTGTCGTCGTGCCGTGCTTGACGGCGTCCACCAGGCACACCAGCGCCGAGTAGCGCACGTCCTCCAGTGTCAGTGCCTTGTCCAGCCGCCACCACAGGCGCTCCAGAATCTGCGGGAAGTTTGCGGCGGGGTCGCCCGGGATCGCCATCCCGCGGGCGAAGGCCCCGTAGAAATGCGTGTGTGCGCAGATGGCGGCGGGCATCACGAGTTGGCCGCCCGCATCCCAGCGTTCGGCGTGCGGGAATCGCGCGGTCAGTTCAGCAGTGGAGCCGATGGCGGCGATGCGGTCGCCCTGGATGAGCAGCGCGCCGTCGTCTATCAGTTGCGGTTGCGCCCCCAGCGTCGCCACGCGGGCGCGGGTGATGAGCCATTCCGTTTGGGTAGACATGGTTGTGTTCGTCCCTCCTTTCATTCTCGTGAGGCGGCACGCCCGCGATGGCTAGAACGGCCCGTAGCCGATGGCCGTGCCGATGATCAGGAACGCCGCCGTCGCCAGAATTACCCAGACCCACAACCTCAGCGACCATCGCAGCCACTTGGCGTAGGTAACCGCCGTGAGGCCGAGCACGATGAGGAGCACCGGGTTGGTGGGATACATCAGGTTGGAGAAGCCGTCGCCGAAGCAGTAGGCCGTTACGGTCACCTGTCGGGTTACGCCGACGAGATCGGCCAGCGGGATGAGAATCGGCATCATCAGGAAGGCTTTGGCCGAACCGGATGCCACGAAAACTTCCATCACCAGCGCCAGCGCGTAGATAGCCAGCGCGGCCAGCGCAGGGCTGGTCTGGGTGAACGGGCGCGCGGCGTAGTGCAAGATGGTGTCCATCACCCCGCCGCTGACGACGATGTGCTTGATGCTCACGGCCATCAGGATGAGCACGATGCCCGGGGCGATGCCGCCGATGCCCTGGGCGAGGGCCTTCCATACCGCCCTCTTGTCCTCCTGCGCGATTAGCCCCGCGCCCACGCCGCCGACGAGGAACAGCAGGCCCACCAGCGGCAGAGCGAAATCCGACAGAGCGGGGACGAACGGCCCAGCCACCAGCGTCAGCACGATGAGAAGCACGCAGACGCCGAACCATGCGGTCGCCTTGCCCAGCCCGGGCGCGGCAGCGGAAAAGTCCACCCCCGAAGCAGCGAAGCGCGCGCGTTCGGCCTGGTCTTCGCGGTACACCAGCGACGCTTCGGGCTTGCGCTCCACCTTTCTGGCGTATCGCACGAGGAATACGGCCAGCAGCGCGTACAGGCACAGGAAGATGAGGACACGAAGCCATGCCCCCGAGAACAGCGGCAACTCGGCGATCTTCTGCGCGACGCCGATGGTGAATGGGTTGGTGATGGCCGCCGAGAACCCCATGTTGGTGGCCAGGATGCTCATGCCCAGGCCCACCAGCGAATCCCAGCCGAGGTAGAACGACAGGGCGAGCATCACGGGCACCAGCGGGACGACTTCCTCAAAGATGCCGAAGAAGGCGCCCAGCGCCATGAAGAAAAACGAGACGCTGACCAAGAGCAGATACTTGCGTCCGCCGGCCCACTGCACGATCTTGGCAATGCCTGCCCGCAAGATGCCGCTGGCATCCAGCACGGCGAACGCGCCGCCCACCATGAGGATGAACACGATGATCATGATGACGACGATGCTGCCCGGCGCCCACAGCACCTCTACGGGCGCGGTGAACCATCGCCAGATGGGGTAGTCGGGGCGCGCGGTGAACTGGAACGAATCGGGCACCAGCATTTCGCGCCCGGATTCCAGCGTCCGCTGGTACGCGCCCGCGGGCAGCACGCGGGTCAACACGCCCGCCGCCACCATCAGGATCAAGAGGATGACCACCGATTGCAGGAAGGCCCTTGTGCTGATTTGCGCGCCTGGCTTGGTTTCCATGCGTGTCGTCTCCTTCGCGTTGGTGTGCGGGGCTTCTATGCCCGCATTCTAGCCGAAGAAGCGCACGGAGGTCAAGTAGGGAGACAAGGGGATGGACATGAAAAAGATAGGTAACTGCAAACGGGGGACACAAGACTTGCGAAAGGCGCGACGGGCTACATAACTGCGAACGGATGCGAATGTGGGCTTGGCGTGTTCAGCGCAGGGTGCGCGCACGCCTTATCCAAAAAGGGTGAAGCAATCTCCGAGCGGGGTTGGGGGATGGCTTCTGGGGCTCCGCGCCTCACCATGATACCCTTCTGACCATTCGTGCAAGGTCGCGTTGCTGTGGATAGGGAAGCCGCGTGGGTTCGCGGTGATAATGTCCGTGGCCTGGAATGGCAGGCCAAGCGCGGGCATTCACAGACCTCAGGGCCTCATTCCACGACCTGGCCCCTACGAAACCCGAAAGGCTCGCCCCATCGGCTCAAAGTCTGCGACCTCCTGTCTCTCCAACTTCCGTCGGATCTGCTCAAATCGCCGCACGGTCTCCGCGTCGTAGAGCCGTTCGCCGCATCGCAGGCACACCTCTGCGCGCACCTTGACCACCGCCGTGTGCACGCCGCCCTTGAGTAATTTTTCTACCTCTTTTTCAATCAATTCGCCCCCGCAGACCGGACACCTGTCAAAGGGTTTCATTTCCCTCTCCTTGTTCGCCAGTTGATCCATCGCTCGGGATCAGGACGGTAGACCGTAACCAACACTGCCCATTTCGTATTCGGGTTGTATGCCCATACACTGTGCACTGGCTAGCCTCGGAAACTCTCCCCAAAGACCAGGCAACTTGGGTAGGGCTTACTGTTGGGATAGTCTTCAATGACCTCGCCCCGCAGCACGCTGAAGAAGATCTCCTCAAACGATAGACTATCCGCCTGGGCTTCTTCATCCGCATGGTCTGTGATGCGTATCCGTCCGGTGCGAATGCAGTCAATTATATCCGGAATGTCCATAGGTGTGCTTTCACTGTAAAGGCCTCCGCCAACCATTCTACCGGATCACCCGACGACCGTCAACGCGCGGCGAGAGCGGAGGCCCCGGCCTAAAAATACGCCTCGTAGCCGCGTATCTGCAACTCGTCGCGCATGATCTCCAACTCGCGCCGCAGGTTGGGATTCACGGGGACGCCCCGCTGCCGCACCACCTTCTCCATCTCCCATTCTTTCTCGCCCGCCACGTAGATGCGGTCGCGGCCAGGTTCCTTGCGCGAATTCTGCAGGTCGCGCATGATCTGGCCCGTGATGCGCCGCGACACCTCCAGCGGGATGAAATGCTCAATGTCAATCGCCAGGAAGAAATGCCCAACCATGTACGGGCGGCGCGAGCCGTCGGGGGCGTAGCCCAGGAGGTCGCGCAGGAAAGCCCCCTCGCTGAGCGACGCGCACAGCACTTCCACCATGGTGGCCAGGCCGTAGCCCTTGTGCCCGCCGTACATTTCGCCCTGGCCGCCCAGAGGCAGGAACGCCGCCAGGCCTTTGTCCAGGTCTTTCAGAATCTTGTGGGGGTCGGTGGCAGGCTTGCCCTCGGCGTCAATCAGCCACCCCTCGGGGACGGGCTTCTCGGCGCGGGCCAGCACCTCAATCTTGCCGCGCTGCGTGATGGGTGTCGCGCCGTCAAAGCAGAACGGGAACGGCATGTCCGACGGCGCGGCGAAGGCGATGGGGTTGGTCCCCAGCATCGGCTCGGTGCCGAAGGTGGGGGCGATGGCCGGGCGCGCGTTGGTAACCGTGAAGCCCATCATCCCCTCGGCGGCAGCCATGAGCGGATAGTAGCCCGCGATGCCGAAGTGCGTGCTGTTGCGCACGGCCACCGCGCCCAGGCCGTAGCGCCGGGCCTTGTCCATCGCCAGGCGCATGGCGCGGTAGGCGATGACATGGCCCATCCCGTGGTGGCCGTCCACCAGCGCCGTCGTTTCGGTCTCCTTGACGACTTCAAACTGCGTCTGCGTGCGCTGGACGCCCGCCTTGATGCGGTCGTAGTAGTACTTCAGCCGGCCCACGCCGTGCGATTCAATCCCGCGCAGGTCCGAGGCGATGAGCACATCGGTGCAGATGCGCGCCTCGTCGGGGGGCACGCCCAGCGCCTGGAACACGTCCATCATGAAACTCTCAATGACTTCCACGGGCATATACACAACATCATCGGCCATGTGCATTCTCCTCATAAGACGAAGATTTTTCGCGCGCTATTCTACCACGAGTTGGCTCCAAACTGAAACCGGCGCCCCGGCTAGGGGTCCGTCCCATCACGGCTATTCGCGTCGGTTCGCGGGCTGAGGGGGCCGGTTTTCACCGCCGAGGGCACCGAGGGCGCGGAGGATGATGGGTTTGTCCGCGAGGCCGCCTGTAGGGACGGCGCATGCGTCGTCCCTACGCGGTACGCCCCCGCACGCAGCGACCTAGGGCAAGACCGCGCTTTCCACCTGCGGGTAGATGTCGTCAATCTGCTGCTGGATGTCCATGGTGCGGGCAATGGCGGTGGCGATGTGGATATAGCGCACCGGGTCATCCAGACGACGGCCTTTGCGGTCTTTCAAGTATTTCGCCAGCACCTGGTAGCCGCCGATTTGGTATTCCCACATCTCGGGGGTGATGCCCTCAAAATACTTGTCGGCGTTGATGTACACGCGCTGGGTTTGGGCATCGTAACGCACCTTTTCTACCATGTCGCTGCCCTGGCCCTGGTATTTGACCAGCGGCGTGGCGAGGGCGGGGCTGCGCAGCAGGTGCAGATCCATCAGTTGGCGGCCCAGGGAGGCCATCTGGCGGAAGACGTCGGCGTCGGCGGTGAAGGGAACGCGCGGGAAGTCGGTGCGCAGTTCCTGGGCGTACTTCTGGCGGTAGGTGGGGCTGTAGAAGACGGCGTAGAGGTAGGCCAGCACCTCTTCCGGCGCGGGGGTGAAGCCGTAGGCGGCGCTCAGTTTGGGCAGCAGGTCTTCGGCCAGGTTGGGTCGGCGCTCCTGGTGGAACATGTCCGGCGTTTCAGGGGAGGGGTAGAGGTAGAGGGGGCATACTAAGGCAATACCCTTGGCGCTGGCAAAGACGCGATTGTCAACAATGTGAGACGTAATCAGGGCATGAGTGTAATCTTCATCAAGAGAGACCTGACGCATGACCAGTAGCCCCAAATTCTCCCCGGCCAGCATGTGGCGCATGACTTCGGGGCGGGGGCGCTCAATGACGGCTTCGTGGTAGAAGATGTAGCGCACATCGAACGGGCGGTACAGGAGGGGGTGGATTTTCTTG
>JACIWU010000107.1 GCA_014360805.1 Chloroflexota bacterium | reverse complement strand
GGGCTAAACCCCCGCGCTGAGCGAACCAAGCCCCTTCGGGGCTGGGAATAGCCCGCAGGGCTTCGCCCCTTCAGCCCGATGCTTCAGCGTCGGGCGGGCATGCCGCGCACCCCGCGGCCCCCGACCCTAATCGCCCGCAATGACACCGCTGGCGACCAGGTACAACGCCTTGCCCTCCTCGTCGCGCACCACGGTGTTATGCCATTCCACGAACAGTTCGCGCCCATCCTTGGTCAGAATCGGGTTGGCGAAGCGATACCCGCCCTTCTGCTCTCGCAATCGGCGCGCCACTTCCTTCACCCTGTCGCGCCATGTCGCGGGCACAAACGTATCCACCCACGGCTTGCCGATGACCTCCTCGCGGCTCCAGCCGGTCTTCTCCAGCACATACCGGTTCACATGCGTTACGAGCATCGTCTCCGGATCCAGCACAAGGACAATAGTGCGCATGGCGTCCAGGATTCGCTGGGCGAAGGCCCGCTGGCGGTCGCGTTCCTGCTCCATACGCATCTTGGCGACGTACACGGCCACCTCGTCGGCCAGCATCTCGGCCATCTCCGCATCCTCATCATCGTAAGCAAGGGCCGGAAATGACCGCCCAAGCACCAGGGCGCCGATGACCTCCTCGCCCAGGCGGATGGGCACGCCCAGCGATGGCCCGATGGAAGGATTGCTAACGATTTGCAGGCGGCCGCTCCACGACATATAGTCGCCGACGAATATCGCGCGCCCCTGGGCAAAGGCGCTCCCCGCCAACCCCTCGCCCGCCTTGAGGACGAACCCCTGGTCGGCGCGCTGTCCGTCGGTGATCCCCGCCTGCTCCACCAGCGCGTTGCGAGCGGCATCCCACAGGTACAATTTCGCGTGCTGGGACTCGGTTAGGCGACAGGCGTGCTCCAGCGCCGTATGGAACACCGGCCTGTCGGGATCGGGCGGCAGGGCCACGTCTCGCATGATCTGCGCCAGGGCGGCCAACCGCGCCACCTGACGCTCGGCGCGCGCCCTCTGGACGAGGGTCTCGTAACTCACGGCGCCCAGCACCGCATAAGCATGGGCCGCCAGCATCGCTTCCTCGGAGAACGGCGTAGGGCGCCTGCGGTACAAAACCAGTACACCGCGGAGGATGCCATGAGCCGCCAGGGGCAGAGCGATCATGGAACGAAGCCCTTCCTCCACCACGGCTTGGAGCACAGGCCCGGTGATGTGCGGGTCGTCGGTCATGTCGGGGATGCGGGCCGGCATGCACAGTTCCATCACCTGGCGGATGCGCAGATTTGCATAGTTCTCACACACCATCCGCACATAACGGTCGGAGACCCCGCGGTAAGCCACGGCCTCAAGGGAGCCATCTGGCCGGGCCGCGTACAAGGCCCCTGCGTCGGCGTTGAGGAGTTCAACGGCCTCGTCCACGATGGCCCGAAACCGCTGGGGTGCAGGCGCAGGCAGAAGCAGACGCTCGGCGCGATCCAGCATGGACCTGATGCGGCTCAACATGCGCTGCTGCCGCTCGTAGAGTCGGGTGTTCTGCAAGGCTAGGGCGATGTTGACCGCGCACGCCTGTAGCAGGTCCTTCTCCTCCTGGCTCCACGCCTCGCGCCCCGAAAAGGCTAACATCAGCCCCAGCACCTCGCCGTCTCGGTACAGCGGTATGGCCGAGGTGCAGCGGATTCCCAATGCCCGCTGCATGGCCCGCGCCTCTTCAGGCGCTATCATGTGCCCCACCAATTCCGCGGGGTCTTGCGTGAAGATGGCCTGCCCCTGGGACAGGATGGGCCAAATCGGGGATGCCCCCACGGGCGCAGTGATGCGGTCCAGCGACACGCCGGTTCGTTCCTGCAACGTCTGCGCGGCCCAGTTCGGGAGAAACGGCCGCCATACCCATTGGCCAGCCTCAAAGTCGCGCACCGCGAACAGGGGCGGGAGCCAGCCGGGCATGAGTTTGGGCATCGTGTCGCGGATCGTCGCCAGCGCCTGCTCCAGCGGCTGGCTGACGCTGAGGGTGGCGATCACCGCCTGCAGCACATGGAGCGCCTCCTGGAATGTCGCGGTCATGGTCATGGCACCAGGCGGGGCGTCGGCGCGGGCGATGGCGGCCCCCAGCATTCGCCCCAGGCGCTCGGCCGTGGGAACGCAGTCGGGCGTGAGGACCTCGCCCCAGATGAGCAGCAGGCCCAGCGCGCGGCCGTTGTGCGCCACCGGCGCGTACACCACAGGGCCCCGCGCCCCCAGCGCCTCCAACAGGGCCTGACCACGGGCCTCGCCCTGCTCGTCCACGCCCAAGATGCCAGGCATCAGCGAACCCAACGCAGCGGCAAACGGGGACTCCTCCTCCAGTGGCGCGCTCAGCCAGCCGCCCACCAGATTGCGATTGCGGCGCGTCAGTTCGGCCAGGACGCCAGGGGCCAGGTGCACCCCATCGCACGCCCAACGCAAGCCTTCTGCGCCCACGCGCAGGCAGACCGCGCCGAAACCCGCCGCATCTAAGCGCGCCAGGACGGTGGCTTGGACCTGGCTCGGCGGCATGGGTTGCAGGAGGTCCGCAGCAATCTCCAGGGTGATGCGCGTTAAAGCATCCACTGGGCTAGCCTCCTCACTAGCATATACATGATACACTGAGTCATAACGCATGTCAAGCGTTGCACGTTGCGGAACACGTCCGTACATTCCCCCAACCATCCTAGTCTGTCATCACCATCAGCGTAGCACACCTACGCGACAACGGATGTCGCGCCATGCGCCTATTGTGCGAATGGGCCCGCCAATTCCCCTCGCCCCCGTGCAGAAAAGTAGGGCGGCTATCCCTAGCCGCCATGGATTCCCTCGCCCCGCTTTGCGGGGAGAGGGCTAGGGTGAGGGGTTACCACCACTCCCACGCCCTACGGCAACCCCTCCACCTCAACCGTCTGCTCCCACACGCCGCGCAGGGCGTCGCACACCGTGCGCACCGACACCACGCGCCGCGTCGCCGCCTCCAGACCCAGGGCCGGGTCGTCCACCGTAACCCGATCCAGCGCCTGCAGGCCGGGGACGATGGCCGTGGTGAGCGTGCCCCGCAGCGCGCGGGCGGCTCCCCGCGCCACTAGGGCAGCCGCGGCCTCCGCGCATTGGGCCGCCGTCGTCAGATAGCCGTCGGCCACCGCCGCGCCCAGGGTGCGGCCCTGCGCCTGCGACAGCCGCGCATCCTGCGCCTGGCCCATGGCCGGATACAACCCCGCCACCCGCGCCAGGCTCACCCCCGCCGACGCCACGCCATGCCGCGCGCGCCGCACCTCGGCGTCAAAGACCCAGTCCACGCCCCAGGGCTGGGCCGCCGCGACGAACGCATAGAGCGCGCCATCGGCATCCCAGCGGGCGCGCGCCCCCGCGTGCCGAAGCAATTGCCGAACGGCTGCATCGCCGCGCCCGCCCCGCGGAACGGCGAAGCGTTCCAGCGCCATCTGCCAAGCCGGGGCGTCGTCGGTGCGCAGGCGCAGCCCCGCCGCCCGCATCAGAAGTTCCCCCAGCATCCACTCCAGCGACACGTCATCCCACGCCTCCGTCGTCAGCGCCTGCCATTCGGCCAGCAGTCCCCAGCCATCGCGGGCGCGGACGACGTACTCCACGCCTGGGCGCGACTCGCCCCGTGCGCGCTGCACGTCGGCGATGTACATCGGCGCCGTCTCCGCGCCTTCCAGGCCCGCGGCGGTGCGATAACCCAGCGTGAGCGCGGCCTCGGCGTAAGGCAGGAGCGGCGCGTCCGCCATTTCGCCGTTGTCGTGTAGGAGGAGCCGCAACGCGCCGTACCCCTCGGCTTCCGTCCGATCGGCCCGCAGAATGCCCGCGAACCCCTCCAGCGCGCGCCCCAGCGGTGCCTCCGCCGCCGACTTCTCCATCGCGGCGAAAGCCTTCCCCTCCCCTGCCGCGACGTTGGCCCGCGTTGGCCCGTCGGAGTTGAGGTGGAGCGCGCAGGGATACGACCAGTGATCAAAATCCCACGAGAAGCGCACGGTGGGGGTCTGATACGTGAGGCAGCCCGCGAAGGTGTCCAGGTACGCCGCCACGTAGCGGTCGCCGATCCACGCCAGCGACGGCCAGCGCGGGACGAGCGTATCCGATGGGATGCCCGTGGGCGCCACCACGCGCGGCTCGGACCAGGTCTCCCCATCCCAGGATACGGCGCGGAGGTACGCGCCATCGGCCAGGAGGCCGGCCTGAAGGAAGGCGTACACGCCGGCGCGGCGGGCCGATGCGATGCCGTAATCGGCCGACACCGGGCCGGCGCTCCACGCCGCAACCTGGCCCCACGCTTCGCCATCCCACAGCGACAGGCGCAGGATGCCGCCCGCGATCCAGGCGACGGCGTCGGGCGCGGGACTCGCCACGCTGGTGATGGCCGAGGACGACTCGGCGGCAGTGGCCGGCCCGGCCCACGAACCGCCCCCATCCGCCGACGTCCAAACCTTGACGCGCCACACCCCGCTTTCGGAGACGATGCAGAACGCGCGCACCCAGTCGCCTTCGGCGGCGATAGCGACGTCGCCGCTCGCGCCCGCCGAAAGCAGCGTCTCCCACGAATCCCAGCCGTCTGGGTCGGCGGGGTCGGCGATGCGCTGCACCTGGAATGCCCCGCCCGCGCCCAGCCGCGCCCTCACCCATGCGCCGCCCCCCGCCACCGCCAGCGCCGTTTGGTAAGTGCTCTCGTCGCCGTCGCCGTGCAGCGCCGACCAGCGGAGCGCACGATCGCGGACGGACAGGCGGGCAAAGGGCAGCCGCCCGGCCGATTTGACGGCAGCGCGCAGCGTGTCGGTCATGGCAATCATCGCACACCTCCGGCAAGCCGCGGCTACTCGCTTCCTTCGTACCACGCGGGGGTCTGGCCCGCGCAGAATGGCGGATTCTCGCGGCTCTGGCGCAGGTCGGCCAGGGCGTCGCGGAATCGCGCAAGCAGCGGCGCGGCCTGGAGTTCGTAGCGGCGAGAGACCCACCCGTCCACGTTCACCGTGCCGGCCGTGCGAGACGCCTGCTGGAGCAGCGCATAGGCCCGCGCGCCCAGTACAGCCAGTTCCGCGAGGTCGGCAGGAACGTCCGAGCCTTCCTCGTCCACGGTGAACGCGCCGCGGTAGTGCAGGCGCAGGGTCTGGCCCGACGGCGGCGCTTCGTCCAGCAGGCGCAGCGTCGCGCCCCAAACGTGGAAGCGCAGGTAGGTCGGCGGCTGCTCGTCCGGCGGGCACTCCACCGCCAGGAGTTCTCGGATTTCGGGGTAGTCGGACAGGTCGTAGGTATCCGCGCCGGTGGCGGGCACATCTACCGAACCCGCCGCGCCCACGGCGTCGGCCAGGTCCGCCAGCGCGTGATCCAGGTGGCGGGCCAGGTCGTCGGGCGTCCACACGTTGCCGTCGGGATCGCCCAGGTCGCGGGCGATGGCGGCGAGAAAATCGCTGCGGTTGGCGAAAGACATGGCGAACCTCCCGTTGCAGGTCGTCGGCCTTGTTGTAGCACGCGCGGCCCGCGTTGATAAGGGCAGGCGCGCCCCTGGCCGCGGGCAGGGGACGTAAAGCAAATTGGCAATTTGCTCTACGCGGATGGGGTGAATCGCCGCATGGCCGCGCTCCCCGCGAAATGGACACACCGCCCCCGCCGGACTATAATGCAGGCGCTCTAATGCGGGCGCACAAGGAGGGCGTTTTGGGCACGCTGTACCTGGTGGCGACACCCATCGGCAACCTGGAAGACATCACCCTGCGGGCGCTGCGCGTCTTGCGCGACGTGTCGCTCATCGCCGCCGAGGACACCCGCCACACCCGCAAACTCCTGGCCCGCTACGACATCCACACGCCCACCACCAGTTACTTTGAGCACAACAAACTCGCCAAACTGGACGCCATCCTGGCGGCGCTGGAGGCGGGCGACGTGGCGCTGGTGTCGGACGCGGGCATGCCGGGCATCTCGGACCCGGGCTACGAGTTGGTGCGGGCGGCGCTGGAGCGCGGCTTCCCCGTCGTGCCCGTGCCCGGGCCGTCGGCCATCGTCGCCGCGCTGGCCGCATCGGGCCTGCCCACCGACGCCTTCGTGTACGTCGGCTTCCTGCCCAGGAAGGCTGGGGAGCGACGGAAGGCGTTGGAATCGCTGCGGGGCGAGCGCCGCACCCTAATCCTGTACGAAGCGCCGCACCGGCTGCTGGACGCCCTGGGCGACATCCTGACCACCCTGGGCGACCGGCCCATGGCCATCGCCCGCGAACTGACGAAGGTGCACGAGGAAATCTGGCGCGGGACGGTATCCGAAGCCCTGGCGCACTTCACCGGCCACGCGCCGCGCGGCGAGTTCACGCTGGTCATCGGCGGCGCGGCCGAACCGCAGGCGTGGAGCGAGGCGCAGGTGCGCGCCGCGCTGGCCCAGCGCCTGGCCGAGGGCTGGAGCGCCCGCGATGCCGCGTCGGACGTGGCCGCCCGCTCCGGCTGGCCCAAACGCGCCGTGTACCGCCTGGCGCTGGAAACACCCGCGAACGAACGCGAATAGGCGAAAAGACACCGATTCGCGCTCACCATCTTGACGCCTGGAGGCAAAGTGAACCCACTGGACGATTTGGACGCAATGAGAAAGTTGGACCCCTCGGGCATGGGCGAGGCCATCGCCGGCCTGCCCCGCCACTGCCGCGAGGCGTGGGAGGCCGTACAGGGCCTGGCTCTCCCGCCCGACTACGCCCTGGCCGAGAACGCCCTCATCGCCGGCATGGGCGGGTCGGCCATCGGCGGGGCGCTCCTGGCGGGCATCCTCGCCGACGAGTGCCCCGTGCCCCTGATCGTATGCCGCGACTACGACCTGCCCGCCTTCGTGGACGACCGGACGCTGGTCATCGCGTCCTCGTACTCGGGCAACACCGAGGAGACGCTCTCGGCGGCGCACCAGGCTCGCCAGCGCGGCGCGCGCATCATCGCCCTCACGTCGGGCGGGGAACTGGCGCGCCTGGCGAAGGAGTGGGGCGCGCCCATGTACGCCATCCCGTTCAAGGGCCAGCCCCGCGCCGCGCTGGGATACTCCCTGATCCCGCTCCTGGGCATCGCGCAGAAGTTGGGCTGGGTGGGCGACAAGAGCGCCGAGGTGGCCGAGGCGGCCGCCGTCGTAGAGGGTTGGGGCGCGGAACTGGCCCCGCACGTCCCCGCCAAGAGGAACGCCGCCAAGCAGTTGGCCGCGCGGCTCCACGGGCGCGTCCCCCTCACCTACGGGGCCGAGCACCTGGGGCCTGTCGCCACGCGATGGCAGGGCCAGTTCAACGAGAACGCCAAGAACTTCGCGGGCCACGCCATTCTGCCAGAACTGTGCCACAATGCCGTGGAGGGGTTTGGCCATCCAGAGGGCGTGGGCGCGCCGCTTACCGTGTTCATCCTTCGGTCTGACCGCTACCACCCGCGCAACGCGCTCCGCTGCGACATCGTGGGCGAGGTGCTGGACCGAAACGGCATCGCGTGGGAAGCGGTGCGCCCCAGGGGGCAAAGCCGCCTGGCCGAAGTGCTGAGCCTGGTCCACTTCGGCGACTGGGTGAGTTACTACCTGGCGCTGCTGAACGGCGAGGACCCGACGAGGATTGCGAGCATCGGCCACGTCAAGCGTCGGCTGGGATAGTGCCAGCAACAAGAAACATCAGGGAACTGATGAGGCGTTGTCAGGAAGGGAACCGTGCCGCGCTCTGGGTTGTGAACGAGAGTAGCAGCACCATTGCCAAGACCAGCCCAACCACCCGCATCACCGCCGAAGACAGATTCCTTGTACCCATTACTGTAACCTCCCATAATGGTAAAACGTACTTGTGGCTGAGACCTAGGTCCTTGTTTTTGTAGTCAGCGGCCGTCTGGCAACGAAGTAGGCTAGAGCCCCCAACCCCTGCCCCAAGACAATAACGACACTCCACAATGCCCTTTGCCGAGCATCTGTCTCCCGAGTGACTGCCTCTACCAGCATCCAGACCCAAAAGGCCGTGTTTACAGCCAGAAGAAGCAGAATTGCCAACTCGGTGAAAGTTATCTGCGGCATTTCATACTCCTCGCCATGCCCTGTTCCTGCGAGCATTTCCTACTTATATATCATAGCATACCCCCCCCCGCGTCAAGTAGCCCGAGCGAATTTTAAGGTTTGGCTTGGATTGGGGCGAGGCGGGGCAAACCAAGAGCGACGCACCTTGAAGGTGCGTCG
>JACIWU010000106.1 GCA_014360805.1 Chloroflexota bacterium | reverse complement strand
TCCCTAGCCGCCGCCGGGTTGGGGCGGCAGAGTCCCCTCGCCCCGCCTCGCGGGGAGAGGGCTAGGGTGAGGGGTGCTATCCCCTCGCCCCGCCCCGCGGCGGGTGCAAGAGACCGCAAAGGTCTGGGAGGCCTATGGGGTCTTCGCATCCCGCGCGACGCGCCGCGGGCCGATTTTGACGTTTTTCGGGCCGCCGCGTATAATAGGGCCGTAACGCTCCTCGGTAGCTCAATCGGCAGAGCGGCCGGCTGTTAACCGGTTGGTTGTAGGTTCGAGTCCTGCCCGAGGAGCCTTTTTGTTTGCCCACACGTGCCCCTTGAACCCCCGCGCACACCCGTCGGTATTTTCTATGGACGCCTATGTAGTAAGGATGGCTAGATGGCGCGGGTGTGCTTCCGAGTCGCCGTGTTGCTCGGCGTGGCGGTCCTGCTGGCGGGCTGTAGCGGGCCGCTGCCCGGCATTCGCACCACCATGCCCGGCGCCAGCATCCCGCCGCGCTACACGGAATGGGTGGGCGTCAACAGCATGGCCGTTTACATGCCCGCTCCCGCCGCCGGCTCGCGGGATGAGATGGCGCTGAGCGTAACGTTTCTGACGGCAACCAAACGCTCGCGCCATCTGGTTATCGGCGTGGCCTACCTTGCCGACGGCGACCTGAAGGGCTACCAGATCGCGGGACGCACCGCCACCGAAGCCGTGCGCCCCACGCTCGGAGCCGACGATCGCGGCCACCTGCACCTGGCCTGGCTGGAACCGGGCGGGGTGCGCCGCTACGTGGTGTACTACGCAAGCACAGCGCCAGAAGCGCGAGCGGCGCTCAACACGCTCACGCCCCGCGATGTGGCGAACGCCGCGTTGGAGGGACTGTGGAGCGTCATAGAGGCGGTGAGCCTGTTCCCGATGGCCTTCCTGGCGCTCCTTGCGCCGATGCTCTGGATCGTCGCGTATCTGGTGGCCAAAGCCGACGCCAACCTGCGATCGTGAGGGCCGCGCATAGCCCTGGCCGTCGCCATTCTCCTGTACATCCCCGCCAAGTTCTTCCTGCTCCCGCCGTTCTACGACCGACTCTCGCCGGCAGGGGCCAATGCGCTCGTGCTCGGCCTGCCCCTGGCCATCCTTGGCGCCGCACTGGGGGTCATGGGACTGTACTTGAAGAAGGCGGAGAGTCACTCGCTGCTGGCGGCCTATCTCATCTTCGGCGCGACGGACGCCTTCCTCACCATCGCGCTGTACGCCCCTGGCTTCCTGGAGTGAGATTCGCCGGTAGTGTATCTTTTTCGGTGGAAACTGCGCGACCCAGGCTACAGACGTCGGGTACGAAAACCTGCCCCTGCGCTCGCAATGGATCGGCGGCAAAATGCCCAAACACGTAGGGCGGCTTTCCATAGCCGCCGGAAACAGGGAGCAGGTATGGAAACCTGCCCTACACTCTATTCGTTTCATGCTGCCGCTCATCGGTCTGACCAATTTCCACCGAAATGTATACGCTGCCAGAATTGACCCGCCATCCCGTTTCCCCCAGCGCCATCCTATGCTATAATGGCGGCGACCGACGGAATGCCATCTCGCAGAGGAGGGAAACATCATGTCCGAAAGGCCGCGTCCGCACGACGAGAAAGAGGAAGAGAAGCAACACGAGAAGGAAGACGAGAAGCGGGAAGAGAAGAGCGCCGAGGAGAAATGGCAGCGCGACCCGCTGGGAACGCTCATCTGGGCGGGCATCCTCATTTGGGCGGGCATCGTCCTGCTGGCCGACAACCTTGGCTATCTGGACGTGTGGGCCACGCAACTGGGTGTGCCCGACTTCAGCGCCTGGAACTTCATCTTCCTGGGCGCGGCGCTCCTGCTGGTGCTGGAAATCCTGGTGCGCCTGGCCGTCCCCACCTACCGTCGCCCCGTTGTGGGCACGGCCATCTTCGCCCTCATCCTGTTCGGCATCGGTCTGGGCGACCGATTCGGGTGGGAACTCATCTGGCCGGCGATTCTCATCATCCTGGGCCTGTCCATCCTCCTGCGGGGGTTCACGCGGAGGCGATAGCCGGCGCGGGGCCGCCTGTCGCCATCCTACAAGCGCCCCAGGTTGAACGTCATGAACTCGTCCCAGATGTAGCGCAGGGGAGTGTGCCAGCGGTCGCGGCCAATGCACCGGAAGTAGGGCGGCCGCACCGCCAGGATGAGATCGCCGATCTTGTAGCGCGCCAGGATGGGTGTGGACACGACCAGGCTGCCCATCTCGCCCGGGCGCATCTCGTGGAGCATCTTCACGCCCGACCGCGTCTGGACCTCAAAGAAGAACAGGTCGTAGTTGGGCACCCACGCGCGCTTCTCGTCCATCTGCTGGCCGAACATCCCCTCGGTCGCGCCGTAGATTTCGCGGATGGCAACGGGGCCGTACAGCGCCGTCAGCGACGGCTCGTAGCGCGTGTTGATGCCCGGCACGCTCCCCAGCGTCATGATCTGCGTCTTCCACAGGTCTTTGGGATACACCCCGTGCGCCTTCTTCAGGTAGCGGGCGAACTTCACGGCCGTCGGCGCGACGCCGCCCACCAGCGTAACGTTGAGGTCCTTGCACTTCTGGTAGGCCAGTTCAAACCGCGCCTCCCAGTCCTTCAGGGTCTTGCCGCCGCCCAGTGCGTCAATCTCCTGCTGCGACGGGACAGAGCGTATGGGCGTCCGCTCTGAGACGTACTTGGTGTAGATGCCGGAACTGTAGCCGTATTCCACCTCGCGGTCGCCCACCTTGACCGTGCCGACCACCGACGGGAAATTGAGGTTCAGGTTGACGCCCTGGAACAGGTCAAATCGCCGGGTGGCGAGGACGTAGTTGAGCATGGCCCGCCCCGCGCTGACGCGCATCTTGAGGTCGGTCGGCGTCATGGGGATGAACTTGGAGTCGCCGGTGGTGCCCCGCGTGATGGCCCAACCGATGGGCGGCTCGGTGAGGAGCAGGCCCACGTCGCCTGCCATGACGCGGTCAATCAGCGGTTTGTAGTCCTCGTAGGTCATGATGGGGAAGGCGCGACGGAAGTCGGCGAGCGAACCGACATGCCCCGCGCCGTGCTGTCGGCCGTACTCGGTGCCCGCGTAGATTTGCAGGTAGCGGTGCAACACGGCTTCTTGCGCTGCGGCGGGGTCGGCCATGGCCTCATGCCAGGGCTGCACCTGCGCCTGGAGCATGGCGATCATCTGCTGGGGATCGTTGGGAATCATGGAGCCTCCTGCGAGTCATGGTGCGCCAGGGGGCATCCCCTGTGCAACGAGAATCGTGCCAATCAAGATGTCATCATTCGCGGCATCGTCGCGCACCATTGTAGCAGGTTCCCGATGCGCGGTCAACGGCCACCTGCGCCCGGCCCTCGTCCCCACTCCCCATGACGGCTGGCTTCCGTCGCCTTGCGCCCCTGCCTCACCCGCGGACGCCAGCCTCCCGCCCGAACGTCATCCCCTACCGTCGTTTGACGCCCCGCGCCGCAACCCCTACAATGAATCCGCAGGCAAGGAGCGAACCCATGACCCAGACTCCGAGAACTTCCCCGTTTTCCAGGCGCTGGTGGACGCGCGGGCGAGTTGTGGCTGCCGTCGTCGTCCTGGCCGCGCTCCTGCGGCTCTGGGCCGCGTGGCAGTTGCCGGTGGACTACGACGAGCCTGTTTATGTCAAAGCCGCGCTGGACTACGCGGCCGCCTTCCGCGCCGGCGACTGGAACGCGGTCATAGACTACGCGGGCAACCGCGAGCACCCACCGCTCGTCAAACTCACCTACGGGGCGGGGGTGCTCGCGCTGGGCGACGGGGTTTCCTGGGATGCGGCGCTCCTTGCGAGCCGCCTCATCTCGGCGCTGTTCGGCACCCTGGCCGTGCTCCTGCTGGCCCTGGCCGACCCGCTGGCCGGCGTCATGCTTGCCGTCCACACCCTGACGGTCAAGTACACCAGCCAGGCGTACCTGGAGGCGCTGCCCCTGTTCGCGTGCATCGCAGCGGTGCTCGCGCTCCGGCGCTCGGCGGGCCGCGACCGCTGGCTGTATCTGTCGGCGGCGGCGCTGGGCCTGGCCGCGGCAGGCAAACTCTCGTATCTGCCCATCGCCTTCGTCATCGGCTATATCGCCCTGTGGGAAAGGCCCGGCCGACGCGGAGACCTGGTCCCATACCTCGCGCTGGCGGTCGCCACGTTTCTGCTGCTGAACCCCACGCTGTGGCGTGATCCGCTGCCGCGCCTTGCCCAGACCCTCGCCTTCCACTCGCAGTACTCGCGCAGCGCCCACGTCCAGCAAATCGGCTACCCCTGGTTCCAGCCCATCCTGTGGGTAGCCTTCTCGGTCCCCTGGCATCCCGAGGTCTTTCTCTACGGCGGATTTGACGGCCTCATCTTCCTGCTGGCGCTGGGCGGCGCGTGGTGGCAGTGGCGCGAGCGGCGATGGGCGGTGGTGTGGGCAGGCACGTCCATGCTGACGCTCCTGGCGTGGCCCACCAAATGGCCCCAGTATGCCCTCATCGTCGTGCCGGCGCTGTGCCTCATGGCCGCGGGCACGGCCCGGCGCGCCTACCGCTGGATTGCCGAGCAGGAAGCCTACTGGGAATGGCTGCGGGAGATGGTTCCCAAGCCGCCGCGGGCCTTCTGGTTTGCCCTCGGAGTGGTTGCGCTGGCCTTCGTCGGCCTGTACGTGGCGTCGGGTGTGCTCATGGCCCTGGAGCAGCGGCACTGGACGCACATCACCGCCGCCACGACGCCCTTGCCCGCGAATTCTGTCCGCGACATCGCCGCCACGCCCGACGGGCGGCTTGCCTTGGCGACCTCGGCAGGCGCGGTGCTCTGGTCGCCGCCGACAGCCAGCGGCTCCGAATCGTGGCGAATCTTCACCCACGCCAACTCGGGCCTGCCCGCCGATGACGTGCTCGCCGTGGCCGTCGACTCCACAGGGGCCGTCTGGTTCGGCACGGGCGCCGGCCTGGCGCGCTATCGGGGCGACTCATGGCAAACCTTCGGCGCGGGCGACATGCGCCTGGCCAGCGACCGCGTGTACGCCATCGCTTCGGGCGCGGACGGCCGCCTCTGGGTTGGCACCGGCGCAGGCGCGGCCGCGTATGACGGAGCCACGTGGACGCCGCTCCCGCCCGAATCGGGCCTCGGCGACGCGCTGGTGCTGGCCATCGCGGTGGAGCCCGATGGCCGCGCTGTCTGGTTCGGGACCGAGAGCGCCGTGGTGCGACTGGATTCCGCCGCGCGCACGTGGACTCGGTTCACGCCCGACAACTCGCCGCTGGGCCCGGGCGGCGTCGCCGACCTGATGGTGGACTCCAACGGGCGCGTGTGGGCGGCGACGCTGGGCGGGGGTCTGGGCGTGTGGGATGGGGCCGCGTGGCGCGTGTTCAACGTGGCCAATTCGCGCATCCCATCCAACACGGTACAACGCATCTTCCAGGACGACAGGGGAATGCTGTGGGTGGGGTTCTCGTGGCCCACCCAGTTCGGCGGCGCGTTGGCATCCTTTGACGGCCACACGTGGAGGCAGTACACCGCTGGGCGGGTGGGGTTCTCGGGCGCGGAGGCCCTGGCCATCGCCCAGGATGCGCTGGGCCGCATCTGGGTGGGGACGCAATCGGCGGGCGTGGACGTGTACAGCCCGTGAGGCATCCGCGAATCTGTCCGAACTCAAAGAACGTATCCGCGAATAACACGAATCTGCACGAATCTCTTTGTGTCAATTTGTGTGATTCGTGGATAACGGCGAAAACTGGATCAGCAAGAGCGCATCCACGAATAACACGAATTTGCACGAATCGTACAAACCCATTCGTGCCCATTCGTGTAATTCGTGGATAGGGCCGGTTCGCAAGTCGCACCGCACGCGTTGACAGATTCCGCCAGTTGTGATATAGTGAACGTGGCTTCACCGAAACAGCAATCGGTTCTACCTCAACAAACACCCTGTACAACGTCGTACCCATACGACGGCGTGCCCGTACACAGCGGTTGGGATGGGAGGTGATGCGTAAAGGCAACCAGCATCTCTCGGGTCCTCGGTTCTGAATCCGTGTCTTCACCTTCAGGTTTGCGAATTGCTAGGAGGAGAAACATGATTCGCAACAAGCGCATCGTCTCACTGGTAGGCCTGCTGTTGATGCTATCCTTTGTGCTCGCAGCATGTGGCCCCAAGGCTACCCCTACCCCTACACCCACCAAGCCCCCAGCCGCCACCGTCCCGCCAAAGACCGTCAAGGCGGCTTTCGTTTACGTCGCGCCTATCGGCGACCTGGGGTGGACCTGGGCGCACGACCAGGGCCGTCTCATGGTGGAAAAGCAACTGGGCATTGAAACCGCCTTCATTGAGAACGTCCCCGAAGGCCCCGACGCCGAACGCGTCATCCGCGACTTCGCCCAGAAAGGCTACGACATCATCTTCACCACCAGTTTCGGCTTCATGGACCCCACCCTCACCGTCGCCAAAGAGTTCCCCGACAAGTTCTTTGAGCACTGCTCCGGCTACAAAACCGCCGAAAACATGAGCACCTACTTCGGCCGCATGTACCAGCCGCGCTTCCTGTCGGGACTCGTCGCAGGCAAGGCCACCAAGTCCAACAAGATCGGCTACGTCGCCGCCTACCCCATCCCAGAGGTCATCCGCGGCATCAACGCCTTCACCCTCGGCGTCCGAACCGCCAACCCAAAGGCCACCGTCCACGTCGTCTGGACCAGCACCTGGTTTGACCCCGTCAAGGAGAAGGAAGCCGCCGTCGCCCTTCTGGATGAAGGTTGCGACGTCATCGCCCAGCACCAGGACACCACCGAACCCCAGAAGGCCGCCGCCGAACGCGGTGCCGTCAGCATCGGCTACGACTCCGACATGCGCCAGTTCGTCGGCGACACCGTCCTCACCTCACCCGTCTGGAACTGGGGGCCCTACTACGTCAGCCGCATCAAGGCTGTCATGGAAGGCACCTGGAAGACGCAGGAGTACTGGGGCAGCCTGAAGGACGGCGTGGTAGACCTGGCACCCTTCAGCCCCAAGGTGCCCACCGACGTGGTCGCCCTGGTGGACGAGTGGAAGAACAAGATCCTCAGCGGCGAGTGGGATGTCTTCACCGGCCCCATCAACGGCCAGGACGGCAAACTCGCCATCCTGCACGGCCAGAAGATGACGGATGAAGAGATGCTCTCCATGGACTGGTTCGTGGAGGGCGTTGTGGGCGAGGCGCCCGGCAAGGCCCCCGTCGCCGTTCTGCCGCCCAAACTGAAGGTCGCCTTCGTGTACGTGGGCCCGCAGATGGATCTGGGCTGGTCCTACGCCCACGATCAAGGGCGACTGTTCCTGGAGAAAAACGTCCCCAACGTGGAGACCGCCTTCAGCGAACTGGTGAGCGAAGGGCCAGATTCCACCCGCATCATCCGCGACTACGCCCAGAAGGGCTACGACCTCATCTTCGCCACCAGTTTCGGCTACATGGACTCGGTGATAGAGGTGGCGCAGGAGTTCCCGAAGGTCGTGTTTGAGCACTGCACCGGCTACAAGACGGCGGCCAACGTGGGCACCTACGACGGCCGCGGCTACCAGGGCTGGTACCTGGCGGGCATGGTAGCGGGCAAGATGACCAAGACCAACAAACTCGGCTACATCGCGCCCTATCCCATCCCCGAAGTCGTCCGCAACATGAACGCCTTCGCCCTGGGCGCGCGCTCGGTGAACCCCAAGGTTACCGTCAAGCCCGTGTGGATCTTCACGTGGGTGGATCCCGTGAAGGAGCGCGAAGCGGCCAATGCGCTGGCCGAAGCCGGGTGTGATGTCATCGCCCGCGAGAGCGACTCTACCGAGGCCGACAAGTTGGCCCAGGAGCGCGGCCTCTACGCCGTGGGCTACAACACCTACCTGCCCGACGTGGCCCCCAAGGCGCTGCTCACGGCGCCCATCTGGAACTGGGGCATCCTGTACAAGAAGATCGCCGAGGACGTGCGCAACGGGACATGGAAGAGCGAGGCCATCTGGTGGGGCATGAAAGAGGGCCTGCTCAAGATGGCTCCCTACGGCAGCATGGTCCCCGACGACGTGAAGGCTCTGGTGGAGGCCAAGAAGGCCGAAATCCTGGCGGGCACGTTTGACGTGTTCGTCGGACCCATCAAGGACAACACGGGCGTGGAGCGCGTCGCGGCGGGCGTTACCATGACCGACGAGCAGAAACTGGCATTTGACTGGCTCGTGGAGGGCGTGGAGGGTACCATTCCGAAATAGGCTCCATACCCGGGGTGGAGAGGTTCTGGCGGGCCGCCCCGCCAGAACCACTCGCATATGTGGCGCAGACCCGAAACCGCGAATGGGCGCGAATGAACACGAATACGGTTAGCGTG
>JACIWU010000105.1 GCA_014360805.1 Chloroflexota bacterium | reverse complement strand
TCTCCGCGCGCGGAGAGGAAAGGGGAGGGTGTGGGAGGGGTAAGGTGAGGTTGGACATACGGGCCGCGCACGGATAGCGTAAGGGCTGCCCTCTGTTTCCCATTCGCGTGGATTGGCGTTATTCGCGGTTACAGGCCGCAGAGCATTTGACAGGGGCCTGGCGTCGGTATATAGTATCGTGGCCTGCCGGTGCGCGAGGCGGATATCATGGGGGATGGGTGTTGATGGGCGATCTCGGGAACCTCCTGCGCGAAGCCCGCGAGAAGAAATCGTTGTCCCTTGAACAGGTGGAAGCGGATACGCGTATCCGCTACAAGTTCCTGGTGGCGCTGGAAAACGAGGACTACGGGGCGCTACCCGCTCCGGCCTACGTCAAGGGGTTCCTGAAGACCTACGCGGCCTACCTGGGGCTTGACCCGCAGCAGGTCCTGGCGCTCTACCATGCCGTTGCGGCGACCCCGGTGGATGCCAAACTCCCCTCCGTTCCGCTGGTAGAAGTCCCCATGGAGGGCAGGCGCAGCCTGTGGCCCGTCATCATGGGGCTGGCGATTGTGGCGGGCGTTCTGCTCCTGGCTGCGGCGGTCGTCCGCACTCCGTGGCGCTCGTGGCTTGGGTTGGCGCCGACCGCTCCACAGGCGACGGCTACCTCCACGGCGACCCCGGCGCCGACCCCGCTGCCGCAACCGACGCCAACGTTCACGCCCGCGCCCTCGCCGACCGCTGCCGTGGAGCCGACCGGCACCCCCGCGCCGACGTCAGGCGTCCGCGTGCAGTTCGTCGTTACCGGCCGCTCGTGGGTGCAGATCGTCGCCGACGATGTGGTGGTGTACGCGGGCCTGCTGGAGGACGAGACGCAGGAGTGGGAAGCGGCGCGGAAAATCGTGGCGCGCATTGGGAACGCGGGCGCGGTGGATGTAACGGTCAACGGGCAGCATGTGGGCGTCCTCGGCCAGGCGGGTGAGGTCATCGTCAGCGAATGGCTGGCGGAGGGGACTCAACCGACGCCCACCGCCACGCCCTAGGCATACACGCTGGCGAGATTGGGAGAGCGAGGGGACAATCCCCTCGCTTCTTTGTGAGGGTTGTAGATGCCCAAATTCTACCTGACGACCCTGGGCTGTCCCAAGAATGTGGTGGACTCCGAGGGGATTCACCGCCAGATGGCGGCGGCCGGGTTTGAGCCGACGGACCGGCCCAGGCGCGCCGATGTGCTCATCGTCAACACATGCGGGTTCATCGGCGACGCGCTGGATGAGTCGCTGGCGACGCTGGGCGAACTGGCCTCGGCCAAGCGGCCGGGCCAGGTGCTCATCGCCGCCGGTTGCCTGTCCGAGCGCGAGGGCGAGGCGCTCTTCGCCAAGGTGAAGGGCATTGACGCCATCCTGGGCACGCGGCGCTGGGCCGAGATCGCCCATCTGGTGGCGCAGGCGCGGGCCACGCGCGCACGCCTGGCCTGGACAGGCGACCCCGCCGACCCGACCCAGGGCCCCTGGTGTCAGAGCGCTCCCATGCCGCGCCTGGAACGCCAGGCTTCGGCCTACCTGAAGGTCGCCGACGGATGCAGCGCAGCCTGCGCCTTCTGCACGATTCCCAGCATCAAGGGGCCCTACCGCAGCCGACGGATGGAGGCCATCCTCGCCGAAGCCAGGACGCTGGCGGCTTCGGGCACGCGCGAGTTGATTCTCATCGCCCAGGATACCACGTCGTATGGCCGCGACCTGGGCGGCGAAAGCCTGCCTGCCCTGCTTCGCGCTTTGAGCGCGGAACTCCCCCACGTCCCGTGGATTCGCGTGATGTACGCCTACCCACAGTTCGTAACGCCGGAACTGATAGAGACCATGGCGCAGTTGCCCAATGTGTGCCACTATCTGGACATGCCGCTGCAACACGCGCATCCGACCGTCCTGAAGCGAATGCGCCGCCCCTCGGATATGGATGCCGTGCGGCGGCTGCTGGAGTCCCTGCGGCAGGCGATGCCCGACATCGCGCTGCGCACCACGTTCATCGTCGGCTATCCGGGCGAGACCGATGCCCAATTCCAGACGCTCCTGGACTTCATGGCCGAAGCGCGGTTTGACCATGTTGGCGTCTTCCGGTACTCGCGCGAGCGCGGGACGCCGGCGGCCGATCTACCGCGCCAGATTCCGGACGAGGTGAAGCAGGCCCGCTACGAACGGGCCATGGCGTTGCAGCAGGAAATCTCGCGGGCACGGAATCAGGCGCTGGTCGGGCGGGAAATGGATGTCTTGGTGGACGGCTGCGGCGATGGCATCAGCGTGGGGCGTACCTACCGCGACGCGCCGGAGATTGACGGCCTGGTGCTCATGGCCGGAGAGCAGCCGGTCGGGAGTTTCGTCCGGGCGCGTATCACAGGGGCCATGGAGTACGATCTCCTGGGCGAGGTCATCCGCCCGCCCGCGTAGGTCAGAACACCGGCGCATCCAGCAGGCCCCGCGCCAGCAGTTCCCGCTGGAGTTGCGCGGCGGAACGGAAGCGAATAGCCTGCATGCCGGCAGCCATCGCGGCGCTGGTGTTGCGCTCCTTGTCGTCCACCAGCAGGCACTCGGAGATGTCCACCTCGGCCACGATGGCGGTGAGGTGGAAGATGGCCGGGTCGGGCTTGCGGAGTCCGACCTCGGCCGATATGACCACGAAGTCAAACAGGTCCAGCAGGCCCAGTTCGCTGAGCAGGCCGCGCAGGCTGATGGTGGCGTTGCTGAGCAGGCCGACCTTGTAGCGGCGACGGATCGCCACGGCAAGCCGCACCACGCGCCCGTTGAGGCCCTCCAGCGGCGCGCCGCCGTGTCGGAGTTCTTCCAGCCCCGCAGGCCAGGGGCCTTCCCACCCCGCTTGCAGCCGCCGAAAGTACTCGTCCTCGCTGATCTTGCCGGTGGAGACCAGTTCCCACGCTTCGCCGCTGAAGAAGTACCGGAACAAAGTCCCCGGGCGCAGTCCGAGGGCGCGATCGTGCTCCGCCAGGAATTTGCGCGTGCGCCATTCAAACGTGAAGACCGCGCCGTAGTCAAAGACGATGGCTTTCACCGCGCCGGCCATGTTGGGCCTATCTCCGAACGCGCTGCACGAGCAGGGGAACCGACTGGCCGATGGGCTGGAACCCGAACCGCTGGTACAGTCGCTGCGAGACGGCGTTGCCGCGCTGGGTGTTGAGGGTGATCCACCAGGCGCCTCGCTCCTGGAACTGGCGCATGGCTTCGGCCAGGAGCGCCGCGCCCACGCCGTGGCCCTGGCGGTTGGGGTGGATGGCCAGTCGGGTCAGGTGAGCGGAGCCGGCCTGGACGTCGCCGTAGGCGTACCCGATGATGCCGGCGTCTTCGGCCAGCAGGAAGACATCGTTCGCGTGCAGGGCGCGCCGCAGGGCCGATTCCCCGTAGTGCCATTCGGTGGGGAAGGCCTCTTTGTCCACGCGGGCGATGGCCGCGATGTCCGCCTCGTCGGGGCGGCGGATGCGGATGGGGCTTTCGGGTTGGAGCGGCGGCACGTCTGCGCTGGCCCTGAGCAACGTTACCACGGATTCCGCGATGGTGAACCCGGCCAACGACAGCCGCCTCGCCAGCCAATCCTCTGTGCCGACATAGGTGAGCATGGCCGCGCCGAGTTCGGCCAGCCGCCCCATCGCCAGTTGGAGCAGGGGGGCCAGGAAGGCTTCCACGTCGTCCTCTTCCAGAAAGGCGGCGCCGCAGATGTTGTACACCTCTGGGTTTTGCTGCGAGCAGGCCAGGGCCGCGCGCACCTGCCCGCGCCTCAACCCCGCAAACAGTAGACGGTTCGCCGCGCATTCGGCCAAATCCGAAAGCCACCGCCGCAGGAAACGCAGCCGCGCTTCGTAGAACAGCCACTCTATGTCTTCCACGTCGGCGGCAACCGCCCGCTGCACAGTTCCGGAGAACATGGCCCATCCCAACCTGCAGTTTTGCTTACATTATGCAACCGAGGCGGCCCTGCGTCAACCCCGGAGCGGTAACCGCGAATCCACGCGAATCTACGCGAATGGAAAACAGAACGTAGGGCGGGTTTCCATACCTGCCCCTGCCCGTCGGCGGCTATGGAAAGCCGCCCTACGAGTATTCTCCATTCGTGTAGATTCGTGTTATTCGTGGATAGCGGTTAGCCTGCCCCTGCCTCCGGCGGCTATAGAAAGCCGCCCTACGAGTATTCTCCATACGTGTAGATTCGTGTTATTCGTGGATAGCGGTTAGCCTGCCCCTGCCCGTCGGCGGCTATGGAAAGCCGCCCTACGTGTCCAGCCGCAGAGGAGGCAAGTTGACGTTCCCCCGCCGTGCCGATAGAATATGGAGGCACGTATTACAGTGAGGGGTGAACGTCCCATGTGGAAATCGCTTGCGCTTATCTTCGTTTCCGTGCTGATCGGCGTGTTCGGCCAGTTGAGCCTGAAGACCGGCATGACCCAGGTGGGCCGCATTGACGCCGCGGCCCTGGCTCATCCGCTGCCGCTACTGGTGCGCATCTTCACGACGCCCATTATCCTGGCGGGCATCGCGCTCTACATCATCGGCACGCTCATCTGGCTTGTGGTTCTGTCGCGGCTGGACTTGAGTTTCGCCTATCCACTCGTGGCGACCACCTACGTGTTCACGCCGCTGCTGGCTCACCTCCTGCTCAAGGAGCCGATCCCCGCCATGCGCTGGGTGGGGATCGCGCTCATCCTCATCGGCGTCTACATCGTGGCCAGGGCATGAGCCGCGTAGGTGCAGCCCGGAGGCGCGCATGATTCAGCTGGACGATTGGCTTCAGGCGACGGGGGGGCGTGTCCACGGCCCGACGTTCCAGCGCGAGTTCGCCGACTTCTGTTACGACAGCCGCCTGCTCCATCCGGGGGAATTGTTCCTGGCCGTCAAGACGGAGACCGGCGACGGGCATGACTACGTGCTGGACGCCTGTCGGCGGGGGGCCGCCGGGGTCGTCGCCGAGCGCGAGTTTGACCTCAGCCCCTTCGGCGCAACTCTCGTGGTCGTGGAGAACACGCAGCAGGCCCTAACCGACTGGGCGCGTTTCATCCTGCGCAAGTTCGGCACCGAGGTCGTGGGGATCACGGGCAGTTCGGGCAAGACGACGACGAAGGAGGCCATCGCCCACGTCCTGGGCGGGCGGTTTCGCGTGTTCCGCAACTACGCCAACTATAACGGGCGCTACGGGCTGCCCATCGCGCTGGGACGGCTGGAACCGACCCACGAGGTGGCCGTGCTGGAGATGGCGTGCGACGGGTTTGACGAAATCCGCCTGCTGGCCGACCTGACGCGCCCGCGCGTCGGCGTCGTTACCACGGTCAACCCGACCCACATTGAGTACCTGGGGTCGCTGGAGCAGATTGCCGCCGAGAAAGGGCGCCTGGTGGAGGCGCTGCCCGAGGGGGGCTACGCCGTCCTGAACGGGGACGACGAGCGCGTGCGCGCCATGGCCCAGCGCACGCGGGGGCGTGTGCTCTTCTACGGCCTTGGCGCCGACGCTGAAGTGCGGGCCGAGGGCATCGCTACATCGCCGGAGGGGATCGCGTTCACGCTGGCGGCCCGCGGGCAAAGGGTGGCCGTTCGCTGCCCGCTTCTGGGCCGGCACCACGTGTACACGGCCCTCGCCGCCGCTTCGGTGGGGCTTGTGTACGGCATGGGCCTGGACGAGATTGCCGAGCGCCTGGCCGAGTTCCGCCCGCAGCCGGGCCGCCTCAACCCCCTGCCGGGCAAGCGGGACTCCCTCATCCTGGACGACTCGTACAATTCCAGCCCGGCCGCCGTGATGGCTGCCCTGGGCACGCTGGCCGACTTCCCGCGCGGCTCCCGCATCGCCGTCCTGGGCGACATGCTCCAACTGGGCGACCATGCCGAAGCCTATCACCGCGAGGTTGGGCGCAAGGCGGCCGCCGTGGTGGACTACCTGATCACGCAGGGCGAGTTGGCCCGCCTCATCGCCATGGAGGCCGAGGCTGCAGGGCTGCCGGCGGATGCGGTTGCCGTAACGTACACGGCGGGCGACGCCGTGGCGGCGGTGGAGAAGGTCTTGCGCCCGGGGAGCGTCGTCTTGGTGAAGGGCGCGCAGGAACTTCGCATGGAGCAGGTCGTGGCGGCGCTGCTGGCCGCGCCCGAGACGGCGAGCCGCGTCCTCGTGCGCCAGAATTCGGCCTGGCAGCGCGTGCGGCTGGTGCGGCCGGGGCGCCCCACGTGGGTGGAAATAGACCTGGACGCCATCGCGCACAATGTCCGTCGCCTGGTGGAGATCGCCGGGCCCGGGGTGGAGGTGATGGCCGTGCTGAAGGCCGACGCCTACGGCCACGGCGCGGTGAAGGTGGCCCGCACGGCCCTCAACAACGGCGCGGCGTGCATCGGGGTGGCCTGCCTGGGCGAGGCGGTGGAGTTGCGGCGCGCGGGCATCACCGCGCCGATCCTCATCCTCGGGTTCACTCCCCCCTGGCAGGCCCGCGAAGCCGTGCTGCACGATGTGCGCGTAACGGTGTTCGCGTGGGATGTGGCGCAGGCGCTCAATCGGGCCGCCGCGGACCTGCGAGACCGCGCCCGCGTCCATGTGAAGGTGGACACGGGGATGGGCCGCCTGGGGCTGCTGCCGGGCGAGGTGTTGCCGTTCGTGCGCGCGCTGCAGGATTTGCCGAACGTGGAGGTAGAGGGCATCTTCACCCACTTCGCCACCGCCGACTTCGCCGACCAGTCCTACGCCAGGACGCAACTCGCGACGTTCCAAGCGGTGTTGGACGAGTTGTGCGACGCCGGCTTCTCGTTCCGCTACGTCCACGCGGCCAACAGCGCCGCCATGCTCAGTATCCCCGAGTCGCGGTTCAACCTGGTTCGCCCTGGCATTGCGCTGTACGGGCTGAACCCGTCGCCAGAGGTGTCGTGCCCGTCGGACTTCCGCCGCGCGCTGTCGTTCAAGTGCCAGGTGGCCCAGGTGAAACTTCTGCCGCCCGGGTCGTGCGTGAGTTACGGGTGCACCTATCGGACGCCCGACTGGCGCACGATCGCGGTGATCCCCGTGGGCTATGCCGACGGTTTCCGCCGCGCCCCCGCGCATTGGGGCGAGGTGCTGGTGAAAGGGCGGCGCGCGCCCGTCGTGGGCCGCGTGTGCATGGATCAGACGATGATAGACGTTACGCACATCCCCGACGTGCGTCAGGGCGACGAGGTGGTGCTCATCGGGCGGCAGGGGCAGGAGGAGATCACCGCCGATGAGGTGGCCGCGCGCCTGGGCACCATCAACTACGAGGTGGTGTCGGAAATCCTGGCGCGCGTGCCTCGCGTGAGTTGAGGCGGGGTGAGCCATGCGCGTGCTGATGATCTCCAAGGCGTGCCTGGTGGGCATCTACCAGCGCAAGATGGAGGAACTGGCCCGCGTGCCCGACATGACGCTCAAGGTGCTGGTGCCGCCCGCGTGGAATGATCGCGGCGGGCGCGTGCCCCTGGAGCGCGCGCACACCGAGGGCTACGACCTGGAGGCCATCCCCATCGCGTTCAACGGGAACTACCACCTGCACTTCTACCCCACGCTCGGCCGCCACGTGCGCGCCTTTCGCCCCGACATCGTGCACATAGACGAGGAGCCCTACAATCTGGCCACGTGGCAGGCGATGCGCCTTTCACGTGCGGTCGGCGCGAGGGCACTGTTCTTCACGTGGCAGAACATCCTGCGGCGCTACCCGCCCCCCTTCCGCTGGATGGAGGCGTACAACTACCGCCACGCGGCCTATGCCATCGCGGGGAATCGGGAGGCCGTCGCCGTGCTGCGGGCCAAGGGGTTCTCGGGGCCGATTGCCGTCATCCCGCAGTTCGGCGTGGACACCGAGCGGTTCGCGCCCGACGAGAACCTGCCCGACCCCGCCTTGCCCTTCACCGTGGGGTTCATCGGGAGGATGGTGCCGGAGAAGGGCGTGGCGCTGCTATTGGAGGCCATGGCGGGGATGGATGGAGACTGGCGGCTGGTGTACCTGGGCGACGGCCCCGCTCGCGCGGAACTGGAGGCTCGGGCGCAGGCGATGGGGCTCGCGTCGCGAGTGGCCTTCTACTCGCGGGTGCCTTCGGTGGAGATGCCCGCCTACCTGCGGCGGCTGCACGCGCTGGTGCTTCCCTCGCTCACGCGCCCCAACTGGAAGGAGCAGTTCGGGCGCGTGCTCATAGAGGCCATGGCGTGCGGCGTGCCCGTCGTCGGCTCCGACAGCGGTGAGATTCCCAACGTCATCGGCGAGGCCGGGCTGGTCTTCCCGGAGGGCGACGTGGAGGCGTTGCGGGCGGCGCTCGTCCGGCTGCGCGACGACCGCGACCTGCGGGGGCATCTGGCGGGGGCCGGGAGGGCGCGCGTCCTGGCCGAGTTCACGCACGCGCAGGTGGCCCAGAAGACCTACCGCGTCTATCGGGAGATGCTGAATCGGTGAGGTGGGCGTGGGCGACCTCACCCCCTCGTTCCCCC
>JACIWU010000104.1 GCA_014360805.1 Chloroflexota bacterium | reverse complement strand
CGGTACACCTTCAGGCCGGGCACGCGGCTCTCCAGCAGCCGCAGGTCGTACTCCACGCGGTTGCATTCCTGGCACCCGGGCTTGTAGAAGTAGGCCAGGGCGATGGGCTTGGCGGGCGCGTTCGGCGTGGGCGTGGGGGCGGGCGTCCCTTCGGGGTTGATGCGCGCCAGGGCCGGATAGTCCACGCCGCCCTTCGCTAGATACTCCTGGATGATGCTCTCCATCTGGCCGCGGATGGCGACCTCGCCCGTGAGCACCTTGTCGCCGATGAAGACCTCGGGCACGCCGGTCTTCGTGGAATCCAGGCCGTAGGCCGCTTCCAGCCGGAGCAGCCCCTCGTAGTTCTGCGGGTTGGAGATGTCTATGAACGCGATTTCCAACTGCTTCCCGTACTTCTGCAGGAGCGATGGGATGTACTCCTTGATGACCGCCTCGCAGTGGGGGCACGTGGGCGAGTAGAAGAAGAGCGCGCGCACGACGGGTTGCTGGGCATGCGCCGCGCCTGCCACGAACATCAGAATAGCCCACAGCAGCAACGTGTAGAAAACGATTTTCCTGTTCACCCGTTCCCGACTCCGTGGAAAGCCAGTTTGTGCGCCATTATAACATAATCGGGCGTCCTGGCGAAAAGCAAGGGCGGTTCCGAAGGCGGGGGTGCGCATGGAAACCGGCCCCGCGCCCGTTATCCACGAATAACGCGAATGCACACGAAGGAGAATAGTGGACACGTAGGGCGGCTGTCCACAGCCGCCGCGAGGCGCGGGGGGCAGGTATCCGAGGTGCGACGCACCTTGATCTCGCGTTCCCCGTTCGCGTGGATTGGCGTTATTCGCGGTTACAGTTCGTAGGGCGGCTTTCCACAGCCGCCGCGCCCGCCGCGCGCTCATTGCCACGACAGCGCGACGGCAGCCAGGCCCCCGTGCTCGTAGTACTCCAACACCACCGGGTGGACACCCGCCCCCAGCGCCACCTGCACCTGATGCGTGGTCGTCGCCACCTGGTCGTACCACCGATCCAGCACCAATTGCCCGTCCACCCACAGGCGCGCGCCGTCATCGGTGCGCAGCGAGAAGGTCAGCGTCCGCGGCGTGGGGAGTACCAGCGTCCGCGTCCACCGCGCCGAGAAGTTGTCCGCCGGAATGCCGGTGGCGGGCGAACCCGTCCCCCAGTTGAAATCCACGGCGGCCTCAGGGCGGGTTATCGCGGGGTATCCGATGAGCCAGGGGTTGGTGAAGTACTGGCCCAGCCAGGCGGTCGTCGCTGCATCGTCGCGCTTCTCCCACGACAGGCGCAACTCGGCCAGCCCCACATCCTCAAAATACTCCAGCCGAATGCCATGAGTTCCTTCGGACAGTTGCAGCGCCAGCCGATCTTCCGTGGCCGACCGCACCACCCACCGATCCAGCGCCAGTTGGTCATCCACCCACAGGCGCACGCCGTCGTCCGAGCGCACGCGGAACTCGTAGAGGCCGGCGGCGAACTGGGCCGTCAGCGTGTAGCGCGCCGAGAATCGGTCGGCGGACACGCCCGCGCCGGGGCTGCCGTCGCCCCAATCAAACTGGATTTCCGGCACCGACTCGCTCCTGGCCGGAGCGCCCGAGAGGGCGACGTTGTTGAAGTATTCCGCGTGCCACTGCTGGGCCGACGCGACGGATTCCCACCACAGCGCAACTTCGGCAAAGCCCGCGTTCTCGTAGTACTCCAGACGTATGCGATGCGGGCCGCCGGCCAGCGCGATGTCGCCGTAGTGGGTCGTGGCGGCCTGGTCGTGCCAGCGGTCAATGACAAGTCGGTCGTCCACCCACAGGCGCACGCCATCGTCTGCGCGGGCATAGAAGCGGTACGTGCCCGCCGCGAAGGACAACGTGCGCGTCCAGCGCGCCGAGAACTCGTCCTCGGGGATGCCCGCCGCGGGAGAGCCGAGTCCCCAGTTGAAGCGGATGTCCGCGTCGTCGCGGACGAGCGCCGGCGCGCCGGTCAGCCAGCGGTTGGCGAAGTATTCGCCCCTCCAGCGGAGATAGCCAGGCGTGGGCGAAGGCTGCATGAGAGCCGAGAGGTATTCCATCTCCACCCGCACAATGGCCCGCCCCTTGCCCTCAAAGTACTCCACCCTGACCTCATGCTCCCCGGCCGACAGGTACACATCGCCGCTGACGAAGGTGGTCTCCTGCTCTCGCCACGCATCCACCACCTTCTGCCCGTCCACGTAGATGCGAATCCCGTCGCTGACGGTGGCCTTGAACCGCCAGGAACCCGCGTCAAATCGCATGCGGCGCGTCCAGCGCACGGAAAAATCGTCCGCCCCGAGGCCCACGCCCGGATAGGCGTTTTCCCAACCCCAGTCAAAGTCCACTTTTGGGTCGTCGCGGACGAAACTCGGGTTCCCCGACAGGTTGCGGTTGTTGAAGTACTCGCCCCGCCAGCCCTGATACGTGGGGTCGCCCGCGAAGCGGGACCATGTGAGGTATGCCCGCGCGTAGCCGGTGTGCTCGTAGTATTCCATCTTCACCCGATGCGTGCCCGCCGACAGGTACACGTCGGCCACATTGGCCACGCCCGGCATGTCAAACCACTGGTCAATGAGCAGCGCGTCGTCCACCCAGACGCGTACGCCGTCGTCGGTGAACGTCCTGAACCGGTACCACCCCGCGACGAACGTGCCCGTCCACACCCACCGCGCCGACCAGTTGTCCTTCGGGATGCCCGCCCCCGGCGAGCCGAACGCCCAGTCAAAACTCACGGCCGCCTCTGTGCGGACCAGCGCGGGCGGGCCCAACAGGGACCGATTGCTCCAGTACTGCGCCTGCCATTCCCCGCCTGCCGCGCCAGCACCCGCCGGCGGCAAGACCAGTGCCACCGCCAGAGCGGCCACCAACAGCCATCCAGCCGCACTCCTGTGCATCACAATCCGTACCTCTCCTTGCGCTGCAGATTCCAAATTGCTGACGTCCCTTGCCGCAGGGAAGTTCCCGCGCCCGACGGTATTATAGCGGCGCGACGCTCCCTCGGCAACCCCCACGCGCGCAACGCGAGCCGCCCTACGGGTGGCAGCCGAGGTGCGACGCACTCCCGGAAGTGCGTCGCACCTCGGATCTCGCGTTTTCTATCCGCGTAGATTCGCGTTATTCGCGGTTACAGACACCTTGGATCCTGCGTCTCCCTTTCGCGTAGATTCGCGTTATTCGTGGATAGCGTACGGCGCGCGCTTTTGCCCGCGCTCCGCACCTCATGTACAATGCGCTGGCATCGGAGGGCGAGGGACAAGACACGCTTTGGCTGAGATCACACCGCCGGTAGAGTCAACGCAAAAGACGGTAACCAGCATCGCGGGCGCTGCGGGCATCATCGGCGCGGGCAACATCGTGAGCCGCCTGCTTGGCCTCGTGCGCGAGATGGTCATCGCGGACTATTTCGGCGCGTCGCCGTACCTGAGCGCCTTCCGAGTCGCGTCGCAAGTCCCTACCATGATCTTTGACCTCCTCATCGGCGGAATGCTCAGTTCCGCGCTTGTCCCCGTCTTCAGCGACTACGCCGAGAAGCGCAAGGCGGAACTGTGGGAACTTGCCAGCGTGCTGTTCAGCCTGGCCGCCGTCCTGCTGACCGGCCTCATCATCTTACTGGAGTTGGGTGCGCCGGTGGTGGCGTGGCTCCTGGGCGGCGGGTTTGAACCTGCCGTGCTCGCCATGACGACGCGGCTCATCCGCGTGGTGCTGCCGGCGGTTCTCGTCTTCGGCATCTCCGGCATCTCCATCGGCCTGCTGTACAGTTTGCAGCGGTTCGCGTTCCCCGCGTTCGGCGCGGCCATCTACAACGTGGGGCTTATCCTCGCCGCCGTGTTCCTGGCCGCGTACCTGGATGTGTACGCCCTGGCGGTGGGCATCCTCATCGGCGCCATCTTCCAGTTCGGCCTGCTGGCGCCCGGGCTGCGCGACGGACGGTTTCGCTTCTCGCTCAACTTGCGCCACCCGGGCCTGCGGCGCATTCTGAAACTGTACCTGCCCATCGTGCTGGGGCTGGTCGTCAGCCAGGTGGGCATCGCCATTGACCGCAACCTGGCATCCCGAACCCCCGGCGAGAGCATTGCCTGGATGCAGTACGCCACGAACCTGGTGCAGTTCCCGCTGGGATTGGTGGCCGCGGCGATTTCGCTGGCCTCGCTGCCATCGCTGGCGCGGTCAGACTACGCCGGAGACGACGCCGCCTACGAGCGCACCCTGGGCGTGTCCCTCCGCATGGTGCTGGTGCTGCTCGTGCCCGCGACGCTGGGGCTGTTCGTGCTGGCGCGGCCGGTGGTGGCCCTCATCTTCCAGCACGGCGAGTTCGGCCCCCACGACACCGTGCAGGTCGCCAACGCCCTTCGGTTCTACCTCATCGGCCTCACCTTCGCGGGGATTGACCAGTTGCTCATCTTCGCCTTCTACGCCCGCAAGAACACGCTGACGCCGGCGCTGGTGGGCATCGCCGCCGTCGGCATCTACCTGGCCGTGGCGCTGACGCTCATCCGCCCGCTGGGGATGATCGGCCTGGTGATCGCCAACTCGTGCCAACTGACCGGCCACGCGCTCATCATGCTCTTCCTGCTGCGAGCGTCGCTCCGGCGCAGCCGCATCGGCGAGACGGCGCTGAAGTCGCTGGCGGCGGCGGGTGGCATGGCGCTTGCAGTTCACTGGAGTGCGCGGCAGGTCGCCGTCCTGCTGGGAGCCGAGGGGTTCATCCCGTGGCTGGTCCAGGTGGCGGTGGGGGCCGCGGTCGGGCTGGGCGTGTACGCGGCGCTCATCTCCGTGCTGCGCGTGGAGGAATGGGCCACGTTGAGTCGCGCCATCACGACCCGACTGGGTTTGACGCGGCGCAAACGCGGGGTATAATATTAAGACAGGTTTTACCCTTGTTCTTTCACATCCGCGTCGGGGGCAGGCGTTTTTCAGCGCAAGCGCAACAGGAGGTTGGACATGAAGATCGTCGTCCTGGGTGGCTGCGGAGACATGGGGAGTTTCGTCGTGCGCGACATCATGGCGCACAGCGACGCCGAGGTTGTCATCGCCGACTATCGGCTGGACGCCGCGAAGAAGTTGGCCGCGGAACTGGGGCCGCGCGCTTCCGCCCGATTCGTGGACGCCACGAAGGGAGATTCGCTGGTGGAGGTGATGCGGGGCGCCGACGCGGCGGTGGGGTGCATCGGCCCGTTCTACAAGTTCGCCGCGCCAATGACGCGCGCCGCCGTCAAGGCCGGCGTGAACTACGTGGACATCTGCGACGACTACGGCCCCATCCCCGAGGTGCTCGGCCTGGACGCCGAGGCGCGCAAGGCGGGAGTTACCGCCATCACGGGCCTGGGGTGGACGCCCGGCATCACGAACCTGATGGCCCGCGACGGAGCGTCCCGACTGGACGAGGTGGACGCCATCCACGTCGCCTGGGCAGGCGGGGCCGCCGACTCCCAGGGCCTGGCCGTGATCAAGCACGTCTTCTACGCGGTTACGGGCGAGGTGCCCACGTACATGGATGGCGACTGGAAGAACATCCCGGCGTCGTCCGGCGCGGAAGTGGTGGAGTTCCCCGCGCCGCTGGGCCGCATCCGCGTGTTCCATTGCGGCCACCCGGAACCGCTCACCATCCCGCGCTACATCCGCGCGAAGACGGTTACGCTGAAGGGGGCACTGACCCCGGACTGGAACAACAAGTTGGTGGACGTGTTCAACGCGCTGCGGCTCATCAACACGCCCCGGAAGATTGACCGCGTGGCGAAGGTCATCCACGCCATTGAGGGCATCTTCCGCGCGGGCGGCGTGCCCTTCTCGGGCGCGCGCGTGGACGTCATCGGGCGCAAGGACGGCCAGGAGCGGCGCTACACCTATACGACGGTGGACAAGATGGGGCGGCTCACGGGCATACCGGCGGCCATCGGCGCGGTGATGTTGGCGCAGCGCACGTTGCCCGCGGGCGTGTTCGCGCCGGAAGGCTGCCTGGAGCCTGAACCGTTCTTCGCCGAACTGGCCAAGCGCAATGTGAGAGTGGAACGGATTGCCTGATCGTGTTTCGTAGAAAACGGTCTGTTGACGAACTGAGCGTAGAGGAACTGGAGCGCCTGCTGCTCCTCAAGAAGCGGGAAGAGCGCGCGCAACGATTGCGTCGCCTGGCCTCGGAGGGGCGCGTGGTGCAACCTGCCGAGCCGGTGGCGCCCGCCGTCCAGCCGCCGCCCGCGCCGCCCCCGCGCGCCGAGGGTTACGCCGTGACAACGCCGCAGCCAGCCCCCGCGGAGCAGCCCAAACCCGAACCGTCGGGCCGCCGCCTGGACATGAAGCGTCTGCGCGAGCAGTTGCTCTTGGCGCTTGAAGTGCTAGCGCTGGTCGGCCTGGTGGTCATCCTGGCGGGTTCGCTCCTCAACCTGCAGGAGTTGAACCGCGAGGTCGTGGAGGCCAGCGGCTCCAATCGGCCCACGCCCACGTCCACTGCACTCATAGAGGTTCGGGTGCTCCCTGGCGGGCACGAGCCGCCGGTGCCGGGGCGCGAGCCGGTGCCCGCGCAGTATCAGCACCTGGTGTCGCCCGAAGTGCAGGTGCCCATCCCCACGCCCGGCCCCGAACAGCCGACGCGCATCGTGATCCCGGCCATCAACGTGGACGCGCGCGTGGTAGAAGGCGATGGGTGGGAGCAACTGAAGAAGGGCGCGGGCCACCATATCGGCTCGGCCAACCCGGGCGAACGCGGCAACTGCGTCATCTCGGCCCACGACGACATCTACGGCGAGATCTTCCGCGACCTACACAAACTGGAACTGGAAGATGAGATCATCGTGTACGCGGGTTCGCAGCCGTACCGCTACAAGGTGGTGGCGAAGCGCATCATTGAGCCGACGCAGGTAGAGGTGATGGATCCGACGCCCGACCCGATCCTGACGCTCATCACCTGCTACCCGTACCGGATAGACACGCACCGCATCGTTGTGATTGCGGCGCTGGTGCAATAATTCTTTCGGAGGACATGTCATGGCGAAAAAGGTGAAGAAAACCCAGCAGAAGGGCCGGACGCAGAAGCGGCGCGTCCCACAGGCATCCTTTGAGCGGCCGGTGAAACCGGCGGCCGTGGCGAGGCCAGCCCAGCAGGAAGCCCCCGCCGCCACCACCTACAAGCGCGGACAGGCCGTGGATTTCAAGCAGGAGTATCACTACGTGCTGAAGGATTTGCGGCGCCTGGGCGTCATCGCAGTGGTTATGCTGGTCGTGCTCGTGGGCCTGAGCCTGCTCCTGGCGTAGGCCCCCTGCAGTTCCCACTACGCAACGCAAGGGAGCGAGTCCCGTCGCTCCCTTTTCTTGTTCCCTCGCAGGCCCAGGCGGTCAGCGGAGCATCTTCCGAATGGCCCAGATGAGCAGCGTGTGGACGCCCCACAGAACGAAGAAATTGCGCACGAAGTAGAACGAGGCCGACATCCCGACTAGGAGCGCCACATCCAGCCACGCGCCCAGCGCTGTGTCCGCGCCCGTAGCCCGGCGTCGCCAGCGCGGATCGCCCAAGCGCTCCAACAGGGCCAGCGTCGCGCCCACGAAGGTGCCGAGCAGGAAGTCGCCCGTGATCAGAATGCCGGGCAGCCGATAGAAGGCCCAATGTGCTTGCTGGCACAGGGCCAGAAACCAGGCATCGCCGTGGTGGGACGGATCGCGGAGATTAGTCGGCGCATGAGGGCGCCAGCGCCGAACGTACCAGGCGACGACCCACGAGCCCGCGAACAGCATCAGCCCAAGCGCCGCGCCCCTGGCCAGCGATGCGGGCCAGTCCAGGCCCGCCAGCCCGAGGTGCATGGGGAAATCGGCTGCGCCCGCCAGCATTGCTCCGTAGGGCAGGCCCACGTAGTACGCCAGCGCCGCCAGCCGATCCAACCCCAGCCGCCGCGCTCGCAGCAGGTAGGCGTGCGAAGGCTCGTCAGGGCTGGTCTCGGCGGTGTCCAGGACAAGCGAGGCGGCCAGGTAGATCAGGACGGAGCCCGCGACCCAAAGGCTGGCCTGGAGTGTGTGTCCGATGGCGCACCTCCCGCAAGGGGGTATAAAAAAGTCGCGAAGGGGCGTGCCTCGCGACCGAAGGTGGGCGAGATAGGGCTCGAACCTACGACCTCACGGATGTGAACCGTGCGCTCTGACCGACTGAGCTACTCGCCCAACTGCGCCTATTATAGCATCGGCGGGCGAAATATGCAAGTTTGGCGGGTGCATTTCAAGCCCCGCCCGACGCCGAAGCATCGGGCTAAACGGGCGAAGCCCCGAAGGGGCTTTGTTCTTTCAGCGCGGGGGTTTATCCCCGCGCGGCGATGCGGCGATTCATCCCCACCCGCGTGGAGCAAATTGGCAATTTGCTCCACATCCCCTGCCCACGGCGAGGGGGACGCCGAAGGCGCGGGGGTGAGGTGTGTTGCCGCCCCGCCCGACGCTGAAGCATCGGGCTGAACGGGCGAAGCCCCGAAGGGGCTTTGTTCTCTCAGCGCGGGGGGTCAGCCCCGCGCGGCGATGCGGCGATTCATCCCCACCCGCGTGGAGCAAATTGGCAATTTGCTCCACATCCCCTGCCCACGGCGAGGGGGACACCCAATGGCCGAGGGTGA
>JACIWU010000103.1 GCA_014360805.1 Chloroflexota bacterium | reverse complement strand
TTGGCTTGCCACGAGACTGAAGAGCGTTGCAATGCCACGATCCGAGGTTAGGATACTGAAAGCTTGCCGCCCACCAGCCAGTGGGGCTTTCGTTTGTGAGTTGCAATGCCACGATCCGAGGTTAGGATACTGAAAGCTTGGCCCGCGCTGATTCCAATTCCGAGCATATACTTGTTGCAATGCCACGATCCGAGGTTAGGATACTGAAAGGATGGATGGCTCACGTACTCTGCCTTCGTGAAAGCAGTGAGTTGCAATGCCACGATCCGAGGTTAGGATACTGAAAGATAATACCCTTGCCAGTGCTATTGCCCCAGAAGTGCAGTTGCAATGCCACGATCCGAGGTTAGGATACTGAAAGCTATCGCCGTGCCCGCCGTGTCGTAGACTTTGATATAGTTGCAATGCCACGATCCGAGGTTAGGATACTGAAAGAGAATAGGATTTCATTCTGGCCGCTCGTGAACATGGAGTTGCAATGCCACGATCCGAGGTTAGGATACTGAAAGTATGCGTTCGCAATTGCGTAGTAGGCGTCTTCTGGTGAGTTGCAATGCCACGATCCGAGGTTAGGATACTGAAAGAACAGTTTCCATGACGTTTTTGGTTCCTTCTTCCATGTCGGTTGCAATGCCACGATCCGAGGTTAGGATACTGAAAGAGAAAGCGAGGCGGATTTGACGCAAGGGCCACATGATAGTTGCAATGCCACGATCCGAGGTTAGGATACTGAAAGAGTATGCCGCGGCACACGGCCAGCAGGTGCTTTGTGGAATTCTTCTGATCGCAACCCCACGCGCTCATCTGCATTTCGGATGCCCTGTTCCACCACAACCGGAGTCGCGTACGGATATCACGCGACGCGCCTTGACGCACCTGGCGAAACCCGCTAGAATGATTCCATGCAAACGCGAGGCGCATCATGATCAAGAATCGGCGCATGGTACAGCAATTTGAAGACGCCAGGATACGGAGAGAGCCGCCCGACTACTTCCGAAGCCTGCTCATCGTGGAGGCGCTCTACGAGGAGGCGCGGGCGCTGGGCATACTGCCTTGCCGCGACCCACTGGACGGGATTGAGGTGGATATCCGCGTGGCGGAGGTGATGCGTGTTCACAGCCTTACTGGAGAAAATCGCGCTCGCGCTGGATGAGGCGGGCATCGCATATATGGTCATCGGCGGCCAGGCCGTGCTTCTGTACGGCGAGCCTCGGCTGACGAAGGACATTGACATCACTCTCGGCGCGGGTCTGGACCGGTTGGCGGATGTGCTGTCGCTGGCGGAGAAAGCCGGTCTCAAGCCTCTCATTGACCCCGAAACGTTCACGCGCCAAACGATGGTGCTCCCCTGTGAAGACCTCGCGACCGGCATCCGCGTGGACTTCGTATTCTCCTTCTCTCCCTATGAGCAACAGGCGCTGGAGCGCGTTCGCACGGTGCCGATGGGCAAGGCCGATGTGAGATTCGCGTCCCTGGAAGACGTGATCATCCACAAGATCATCGCGGGCCGTCCGCGAGACTTGGAAGACGTCCGCGTCATGCTGCTGAAGAATCCGAGCGTAGACTTAGCCTACACGCGCATGTGGCTCCGGGAGTTCTCCGATGCGCTCTCCGAGCCTTACTTGGCGAGGTTTGACGAGATTGCGGAGGAAAGCCAGCCGGGCAAGTGAGGCACAGCCTTCAGTGCCACATCTTTCATTGACCCTTTCCGGCCTCCTTCCTACGTTTTCGCGCCCCCCTCTCCTTCTCCCGCCTCTTCTCATCCCTCCGCTTCCTCCGATACTCCGCTCTGCGCCCAAGGTCAGCAGGTCCACCCACTCGTCGCCTTGGAGGTCGTAGAGGGTACCATGCATAACCTCACGACAATATTCTGTCACGGCCAAGGGTAAAATCCCCAAAACGGCCAAGATAAAACTCCCCACTTTTGTGAGGTGGTTTCGGCCAAGGCACAATGGCCTGGTTAGCCTGAGTGCCGAGGAGGAGACTACCGTGCTGAAAGTGGAGGGACGATTCATGATCAAGGATATGCGCCGAAGAGGGATGACAATCAGCGAGATTGCCCGGGTCACCGGGCATGATCGCAAGATCGCTCGACTCGTCTTCAAAGAGCTTTGGGTGGAAAACAAACAGGTCGCAGCCATCCGGCCACGACCTATTTTCGAGCCGTTCTTCGCACTAGACTGTTGTGAGAGGCGGAAGCGACGGGATTCGAACCCGCGATCTCCTGCTTGACAGGCAGGTATGCTAGGCCGCTGCACCACGCCTCCGCTTGTGGATACGCCGACATCCTACCATAAAACCCGCCCTTTGTCAAAATCGCCCGCTCCACACACCCTAGAACACTCCAAACCACATCGCCACGCCCATCACCACAAACAGCGCCGCCGCCACCTTGTTCAGCACCTGCGCGGGCACAACCTGCGAGATCACCTGCCCCGCAAATGCCCCGATCAGCGTAACCGCCACCAATGCCAGCGCCGCCCCCAAAAACACCATCCACGGCTTCCCTGTCTTGCACGTCATGGAAATCACCGCCAACTGCGTCTTGTCCCCGAGTTCTGCCAACAACAGCAGCCCAAATGTCGCCGTCAACACCTTCCAGTCCATCTCGCTTCTCCTTTTATGTCAACTCACCAAAAAGACCCTTGCCTCATGGCAAAGGTCTCGCTCATCGGCTCGCGCCAACCGACGGAACCAGGCACAAGGCCGGCATGTCTATCCCGCCGCACAGGTGGAGCGACTCCCCTCTGACGCTCACATTATGCCATCCGCCGACCGCGCCGTCAAATCCGCCCCAGCGCCCGAAGCCCCAACCTCACCCAGCGCCCGCATCGCCATCTCCAACACGCCAGGGGACAGAGGCAGCCCATCCAGTTCCTCCGCGCTGAACCAGCCCACTTGCGAAGTATCCGATGCGGCGCGCGGCTCCCCCTCCACCCACTCCGCCAGCATGTCCACGATGACGTAGTGATACTCCACGCGCCCCGCTGCATCGCGCAGGACGCGATCCACGACCCCAAACGGCCGAATGACACGCACCCGAATGCCGCACTCCTCCCATATCTCGCGCTCCGCGGCCTCCGCCAGGGTCTCGCCCAGCTCCACCACCCCGCCTGGAAAGGCCCAAATCCCCTCCCCTGGCGGATGCCCCCGCTGGGCCATCAGCACGCGCCCCTGCCGCACCACGATCGCCCCGACCGCCACAATCGGCGCGTCCGGATACTTGCGCTTCATCCCCGCTCCTCCGCGCTTGCCGAGTCCACCGCCGCCGCGAAATCCAGAACCAGTCGCGCCGCCTCATCCAGCAGCATCGGCTCAATGAAGTCCATCGTATCGCGGTCGGTATGATACACGTTCTCGCGCCCCTTCCCGCTAGCCTCCAACGAGGTCGCCGGAATCCCTTTCGCCAGGAAGGAAGAAAAGTCGCTGTTCCCCATCCAGTACCACCGCCCCCGCATCTCCGGCCGCACCTTGCGAAGCACCGCATTCAGCCATCGTGTCGTGCGCCTGGGTGGGAAAAGCCCCGCGCCGCTCACGTAGGTCAAACGCTCGCCGGAGCCCACCATGTCCACGTTCAACACCGCTGCGCCGTTCAAATCGCCCCAATGCGCTTTCACGTAGCGCTCCGACCCAATGAGCCCGCTCTCCTCCGCCGAGAAGAAGACCACGTCCACCTGCGTGCGCGACAGAGGCTCCTGGGCCAGCGCCTCGGCAGCCGCCATGAGCACGGCCACGCCCGACCCGTTGTCGTTGGCCCCGGGCGAGAACTTCCGACTGCGCGCCAGCCCCTGGTAACCCAGCAGGAACAGGCCCCAGGGCACGAGGATTGCCATCAGCACCCAGCGCAATGTTGTCCAGGCCTGCCACGGCACGAACGGCCCCATCCACGCATCCACAGCCCGCACCAGACCGGCAGCGCCGAGACCCAGGGCGATGAACGGCCACAGCCGCATCAAGGTGCGCGCCACTTCGCCCACCCTGGGGCTGGGGACGCGACTCGCGCGGGCGGTGTCATGGTGCGCGCACAGGATGAGCCTCCGCTCGGTTGGGCCGGCGCTGGGCAATGTAGCCGTCAGGTTGTACCCCGTCGCCCCGCTCTTGCCCCATCTCGCGCGGGCGTGGCGCACATACCTGGGCAGCAGCGCCAACACGGCAACGTAGGCCCACGGAGCCCACGGCGCCTCCGGCAGATACCACGCGGCGGCCCACAAACCCACGATACCCACCACCATCAGCGGCAAGAGGCCCGTCGGCGACGGGACGTTGGGCACCACCTGTCGTTCTGTCGTGAGGCCGCGGTCGCGGAAGAACCCCTCCGCGAACTCCAGGAACTTCATCTCGCCTTCGCCGCCGGCGGGGCGAGGGCCGATCTCGTCCACGATGAAGCGCAACAGATGATAGGCGCGCTGGCCCAGGTCCTTCGTCTCGTCCACATTTTCTCCCCTGTTCTGAAGTGAATGGGCTCAATCGCCCGGCGGAAGCCTTTCGTCCAATTCGTGGATAAGTCCCCTACACGCCGCGCATTCTCGCACAGATTCTGCCTGCGGTCAAAAAAGAAGGCCGCCGAATTCGGCGGCCTTCTTACGGTCAGAGAAGGTACGTCCTACGGGTTGCGGCCCATGCCCTCGTAAGCGAAGGACAGGTCCACGCTTCCGCTCTTGACGTGCGTGCAGATGGCGGCCAGTTTGTTGCCCGCCTGCCCCTCAATCACAACGGTGAACCGCTTGTTGCTGGGTAGCACCGAGTCCGAGTAGGTCCAGGGCCGCTCGGGCACCGACTGGCCGGCGTTGAGCGTGAAGTTCTTGGCGCCTGCGTTCGGGTACTCCACACCCGTATCCAGATCGTAGTAGCGCACGCTGAAGGTCGCCGGGGCCGTGCCCACGTTCTGGATCACGATGGGCGTCAGGTAGCCGCCGTACCCCTTCATGACCCAGGGGACGTAGACGTTCTGGTAGCCGGTGGTGAAGGCGTTGTAGGCCGTGCCGTCAATGTAGGTGGGGCCGCTGCGGTTCTGGTTCACGATGGCCACCAGTTTGTCGCCCGGGTTGCCGCGGATGATCATGGAGTACTGCTTGTTGTTGGGCAGCACGGAATCGGGCCATGTCCATGGGCGCTCGGGCAGGGACAGGCCGGGGCCGAGAGCGACGTTCTTGGCGCCCGCGCCGGAGTAGAAGACCCCATCCGTCATGCCGTAGTACTCCACCGTAACCGTGGCCGTTACCGTGCCCACGTTCTGGATCACGGCTGGCGTGATGTAGCCCGCGTACCCCTTCACGATGTTGGGCGCATAGACCGTATCGGCGCCGCCGCTGAAGCCGGCATAGGCCAGATACGTGTTGCTGCTAATCTGGTTGACCGCCGCGACGATGGAGCCGCCCGGCGACGCCGTCGCCACCACCGAATACTGCTTGTTGGTCGGCAGTTCAGAATCGGGCACCAGCGCCGGGTCGTACTCGTAACTCACGTTCGGCGGAAGTGAGATCACGCGGGTCGCGCTCGTAACCTTCTGCCCGTTGGTGAAGTAGAAGAACTCAATGGTAACCGACGTTGTGCTGGTGCCGCTGTTCTGGATGTAGAACGGCGTGTTGAAGGTGTAGTAGTTCTTGGTGATGTTGGGCAGGTACACCTTCTCGCCGCCCGCCGGAAGCCCTGTGTAGCCCATCTGCCGGTTCGTGGCTTCCTCGCTGACCACGGCCGCCACAGGCTCATCAGAACTGATGACCACCGAGTACAGCCCTGCGGTCAGGTTCGGATCCGGGTTCAGTTTGGGATCCACAAGGCGGCCTCGCCCGGGCTGGAGCGAGAAGGACTCGGTGGCCGTGCTGATAAACGCGCCATCCGAGATGCGGTAGTACTCCACGTAGACCATCGCCGTGGTGCTGCCCATGTTCTGCACCACGAAGGGCGAGTTCCACGTGGTCCCAGGCGGATAGGACCCCTGGGCGAAGGCGGGCACGCTCCCCACCAGCAGGACGAGCACCGCCATGAGGGTGAATAGTGCGGTTCGTTTCATATTCCTGTCTCCTCTCTTGGGTTTCAAAACTGCCATCTCACGCACAATAACGCGACATGAAGGCATTCGTTACCGCCTTCAGTGTACAGTATACGTCAACCCGCCGGAGATTTCAATAACCCCTTTGGGTAATTCTGAGGGGTTATTGCGCCTCGCAGGGGCGTTCCCATGCGCCTCGGCTGCAAGTTTCGGGCCAGGCACAGGGCAAGCGTAAGCCGAGCGGCCGGCACAATCCCCTCGCCCCGCTTGCGGAGACAGGCAGCGTGAGGGGGTAGCACGCCATGGGTTGGTGGCGCAATGCCAAGACATGTAGGGCGGCTTTCCATAGCCGCAGAAGGCAGGTATGGAGACCTGCCCTACGCTCTATGCGTTTCATGCTGCCGCTCATCGGTCTGACCAACTTCTACCGAAATGCATACGGGAGACCGGCCACCGGCTCCCCTGCGGTTGACAGCCACCCAACCCTGGGGTAAACTTGCCCCGTACGCACCCGCGAGGTTCGCGATGTCCGACCGACCCAAAACCCTGTGGATCAAGGAACCCTACCTGGCGCAGATCCTCGCGCGCCAGAAGACGATAGAGGTACGCGTCGGCTATCCGAACATCCTGCGCCTGCGCCCCGGCTCGCCCCTGCGCCTCAACGACGCCCACCCGGCGCGCGTGCGGCGCATCACCGTGTACTCCGACTTCGCGGCGCTGGCAGCGACAGAGGACGTAACGCGCATCGCGCCAGGGATGACCGCCGACGAACTCCTCGCCGCGCTCCGCACCCTGTACCCGCCCGACAAAGAGGCCCTCGGAGCCGTGGCACTGGAGATAGAACTGGAACCGGAGGGGACGCGATGAGCGAACCGACCCTGCTGCGTCTTCGCGGGCACATCTCGCCCGCCAACCGCGAAGCCAACCCGCACCTGATGCTGCCCTTTGACGTGCCCGACGGCGTCGCCGCCCTGGAAGTCGCCTATGCCTACACCGCGCGTGGCTCCAGGGAACCCCATGCCCCGCCCGACAATCAGATAGACATCGGCATCCTGGACCCCGAAGGAACGCCGTTCCCCTCCGAGCGCGGATTCCGCGGCTGGAGCGGCACCGCCCGCGACTCGTTCCGCGTCGGCGCGCGCGACGCCACCCCGGGCTACATCCCCGGCCCCATCACCCCCGGCCGCTGGCACATCCTGCTGGGCGCGTACAAACTCATCCCGGCGGGCACCGACTATGAGGTAACCGTGCGACTGATTCCAGGTACCGCGGCGCACGGGGAGATTCCAAGCCCCCGAATGCCCGAAGACCTCGCGCGCCGCGCCGGCCCCGCCTGGTTCCGCGGCGACCTCCACTGCCACACCCACCACTCCGACGGCCGCGGCTCGCTGCGAAACCTGCTGGAGCGCGCAGAAGACGCCGGCCTGGATTTCCTGGCCGTTACCGAGCACAACACCATCAGCCACTACCCCGAACTGGCGGCCTACTCCGGCCCCATCCTGCTCATCCCCGGACAGGAAGTTACGACGTACAAGGGTCATTTGAACGCCTGGGGTTGCGACCGCTGGCTGGACTTCCGCGTCCGCACACGGGAAGACATGGCCTGGGTCGTACAGCAGGCCCACCACAGCGGCGCGCTTGTCTCCATCAACCACCCCAAGTACGACGGCCCCGACTGGGAACTGGGCCAGGACTTGGACGTGGATTGCGTGGAAGTGTGGCAGGCCCCGTGGTTCGTGTCCAACCACGAGTCGCTGGCCTTCTGGGAGCGCATGCTCAACGCCGGGCGGCGCGTCGTGGGCGTCGGCGGCAGCGACTGCCACATCGCCCCGACAATCGCCGAGCAGGCCCTGCCCCACCTGGCCCAGCCCACCACCTGGGTGTGGGCCGAGGACCTCTCGGCGCGGGGCATTCTGGACGGCATCCGCGCGGGGCACGTGCACATCTCGTCCGCGCCCGACGGCCCGCGCCTGCGCTTCACGGCCCAGGCTGGCGGGCAGACCGCCATGGCCGGCGACGTGCTCCACCCCACGCCCGGCGAGCCCATCGTGTTTCGCGTCGGCGCGGAGGGCGGCGATGGGCTGTGGCTGCGCATCATCGCCAACGGGCGCGAGGCCGCCCGCTGGGTCGTGCAGGGCAACGACTTCGCCGCCGAGTGGCGCACCCAGGCGGACGGCAACGCCTGGTATCGCCTGGACCTGCTGAACCCGCTGGAGCCGGAGGAAGAATCGGACCCCAGCGCCGTGCTCATGGAGGCTATGACGAATCCGATCTATACTTATGTAGACCTTCAGGGTCTATTACACCCGCCCCCGCCTTGACAATTCCGCCGAGTTCGGCTATCCTGGGCGCAGTAGTTATCTGCGGCCTTCAGAATCCAGCCTTCAAAGGAGAGGACGAGATGCATCTGAGAGCAGACAGCAGCAAGTGTTGTGGCTGTCGGGCGTGCCAGGTGGCCTGCTCCCTGGCCAACTTCGGAGAAAACAACCCCAAGAAGGCGCGCCTGGCGATTCACCCCCATTTCCCCGACCCCGGCGTGTTTGAAGTCCGCACCTGTACCCAGTGCGGCACCTGCGCCGAAGTGTGCCCGGTGGACGCCATCCCCGTGGACAAGAAAGGCGTGTACGACATAGACCCCGAGAAGTGCATCGCCTGCATGGCCTGTGTGGAGGCCTGCCCCGAGGGAGTGATCTTCGTCCACCCCGATCGCGAGGCCCCGTTCAAGTGCATCCGCTGCGGCCAATGCGTCGCCCACTGCGGCATGTCCGTGCTGTGGATTGAGTAGGAGGTTAGCCATGCTATACGGATACGGCGGAAACATCCTGCGCATTGATTTGACGAGCGGCTCCGTTTCCACAGAACCCACCGACCCGAGAATCGCCGAAAAGTTCCTGGG
>JACIWU010000102.1 GCA_014360805.1 Chloroflexota bacterium | reverse complement strand
GGTGCGCCGCACTTCCGGACGTGCGACGCACCTCGGCCTCCAACACAAGTGCCATCCACGAATCACACGAATCTACACGAATGGAAAGCAGGAAGGCACGTAGGGCGGCTTTCCATAGCCGCCGGAGGGCTGGGCAGGTATGGAAACCTGCCCTACTATTTCCCATTCGCGTGGATTGGCGGCATTCGCGGTTACAGCAACCCGAAATTGCCAAATCCATCGGCTTTGCCGTACAATGGCGCGAGCGCTTGAAGCGCATCCCTCATCGGAGTTTCGCATTGAGCACAACGTCTTTTCGCACTCCCGAAGAGAAACGCCGCTACGTGCAGGCGATGTTCGCGCGAATGGCCGGGCACTACGACATGATGAACCGAATCCTGTCGCTGGGGCGCGACATGGCCTGGCGGCGTACGCTTGTGGAGCGGGCCAACGTGCCCGACGGCGGGCTGGTGCTGGACGTGGCCGCGGGCACGGGTGATGTAACTCGCCTCCTGGCCGCGAGAACCCCGGCGCGGCGCGTGGTGGCGCTGGATTTCTCGCGCCCCATGCTGCGCATCGCGCAGTGGAAGTTGGGCCGCCTGGAGGAGACACCCGGCGTGAGCCTGGTTCAGGCGGACGGGCTGCGGCTGCCCTTTGCCGACAACACGTTTGACTCCGTAACGTCGGCGTTCGCGCTGCGCAACGCGGTGGACGTGGCCGCGCTGTTCGCCGAGATGTGGCGGGTGCTGCGCCCCTGCGGGCGGGTGGCGTGCATGGAGATTTGCCAGCCGACGGCGCCGGTGTTTCGCCCGCTGTTCGGGCTGTACTTCAACCGCGTCGTGCCCTTGCTGGGTCGGGTCCTGGTGCGAGATCCCGAAGCGTACACCTACCTGCCCGAGTCGCTCAACCGCTTCATGACCAGCGCCCAGGTCATGCGCACGTTGGAAGCGGCCGGCTTCCGCTCCGTGGCGTGTCAGAAACTGATGATGGGGACCGTCGCCATCTACGTTGGGTTGAAATGATGAGTCAGGAAGAGAAGGACATTCGGCTGGGGAGGCCCAGCGCGGCCTGGGATTTCGGCCAAGATCGCCGCATGGGCATGATTCGGCGCTACGCGCCGCTGGAGGGCGCGCGGGTGCTGGACGTGGGCTGCGGCATCGGGTTCTACACGCGGCGGCTGCAGGAGCACGGCGCTGAAGCCTGGGGCGTGGATGTGGACCCCGACAAGGTGGCGGAGGCGCGGGAGGCCGTGCCCAACTGCCAGGTCGCGCCCGCCGAGAAGTTGCCCTTCCCCGACGGCTTCTTTGACGCAGTGCTGTCCCATGAGGTGCTGGAGCACGTGGACGACGACCGGCAGGCCGTGGCCGAGGCGGTTCGCGTGCTGAGGCCCGGCGGCCGACTGGTCATCTTCGTGCCCAATCGCCTGTATCCGTTTGAGACGCACGGGTGCTACTGGCGGGGGCGCTACCGCTTTGGGAACATCCCGCTCGTCAACTGGCTGCCCAACCCTGTGCGCAACCGCCTGTGCCCCCACGTGCGGGCCTACACGCCGGGCGGGCTGGCGCGGCTGTGGCGAGGGCTGCCGTGCCGCGTGATCCTGTTCACCCAGATTTACCCTGGGTACGACAAGATTGCCGCTCGCAGGCCCTTGCTGGGGCGGCTGTTCCGCGCGGTTACGTATGCGCTGGAGCGCACGCCCCTGCGCGTCTTCGGCCTGTCGCATTTCGTCGTGTTGGAGAAGGTGTCGTAGGGACGACCCGCGGGTCGCTCCTACGACCTACGATTGCGACGCCCCCATTTGCCGCGCATACCCTTGCCGCAATGTGCGACGCACTTCCGAAAGTGCGTCGCACCTCGGTCGCCAACACAAGACGGAGCCAATCCCGCGACGCCCCCCATTTGCCGCGCATACCCTTTTCTGATAGTATAACGCACGTACCATACCTCGTGTCCACAGGCATAGAGCGATGAGAAGATCTACCAAACAGGTTCTACTACGTCGTCGCGCCCGCAAGAACGGCGGGATGAGCCTTTTTGCGAAGGCGGCCTTGGCCTTCGTGGCCCTGGCCCTCGGCGGGGTGCTCACCCTCGCGCTGACGGGCGTGGCCGCCGTGGTGGGCGTGTACGCCTACTTCGCGCAGGATTTGCCCGACCCCAGCGCGATTGAAATCGCCCAGCAGGACTTTGAGACGACGAAAATCTACGATCGCACAGGCCAGCACCTGCTGTACGAGATCTTTGACCCGAAGTGGGGCGACCGCACCTACATCCCCCTGGACCAGATTCCCCTGTACCTGCGCCAGGCCACGATTGCGATTGAGGACCGGACGTTCTACGCGAACCCGGGCGTGGACCTGCGGGGCATCGCGCGCGCGGCCCTGTCCAACCTGCGCGGCGAGCAAATCCAGGGCGCCAGTTCCATCACCATGCAGTTGGTGAAGAACGTCCTCATCCCGCCCGAGGAGCGCTACGTCATCTCCTACGAGCGCAAAATCAAGGAGGCGATTCTTGCGCTGGAGATTTCCCGCCGCTACCCCGGGCGCGAGGGCAAGGACAAGATTCTGGAGTGGTACCTGAACAACAACTTCTACGGCAACTTGGCCTACGGCGTGGAGGCGGCCGCGCAGACCTACTTCGGCAAGAGCGTGCGCGACCTGAACCTCGCCGAGTGCGCCATGCTGGCGGCCATCCCCCAGTACCCGGGGATGAACCCCATTGACAACCCGGAGAAGGCGAAAGAGCGCCAGCACCTGGTGCTGGATCAGATGCTGCGCGAGGGGTATATCACCGAAGAGCAGGCGGTGGAGGCGAAATACACGCCATTGTACATCGCTCCACAGCAGCGATTTGAGATTGACGCCCCGCACTTCTCCATGTATGTGCGCCAACTCCTCGTGGACGAATTCGGCGCCGACATGGTCTACCGCGGCGGGCTGAAGGTGTACACGACGCTGGACTACGACATGCAGAAGTTGGCCGAGCAACTGGCCCGCGAGCAGATCGCCAAGTTGCAGGCCGACGGTTGGGACATCAACAACGCAGCCGTCGTCGCCATCCGACCGAACACCGGCGAGATTCTGACGATGGTGGGGTCGCTGGACTACTTCAGCACGACCATCAAGGGCCAGGTGAACTGCGCGCTGTCGGAGCGGCAGCCCGGGTCTTCGTTCAAGCCGTTCACCTACGTTACGGCCCTGGCGCAGGGGTACACCCCCGCGACGATGCTCCTGGACGTGCGACAGGCGTTTGACGATTATCCGAACCCGCCCTACGTGCCCGAAAACTACAGTTTGAGGTACAGCGGGCCGGTGCGGATGCGCCTGGCGCTGGCGCGGTCGCTCAACATCCCCGCCGTGGAGATGCTGAGCAAGGTGGGTGTCAAGAACGTCATCAACACGGCGCACCAGATGGGCATCAACACGCTGACCAAGGACTTCTACGGCTTGAGCCTGACGCTGGGCGGCGGCGAGGTTACGCTCCTGGACATGACCTATGCCTACAGCGTGTTCGCCAACAACGGGGTGATGGCCGGCCAGCCGGTGCCCCCCAGCAGGCTCCGCCCAGGGTTCCGCCAGTTGGACCCGGTAGCCATCCTGCTGGTTACCGACCGCAACGGCAAGGTACTCAAGCAGTTCACGCAGCCGCAGACGCGCGAAGTGCTCAGCCCCCAACTGGCCTACCTGATGCAGCACATCATGTCGGACAACAACGCGCGGGCGGCGGCCTTCGGCCCTAACAGTGCGCTGAAATTGAGCCGACCCGCAGGAGCCAAGACCGGCACCACCAACGACTTCCGCGACGACTGGATCATCGGCTACACGCCGCAGTTGGTTACCGGCGTGTGGTGTGGCAACACGGACTACGAGCCGATGGGCCGTATTCCGGCAAGCCGCGCAGTCGGGCCCATCTGGCATGACTTCATGGAGAAGGTGCACGAGAACTTGCCGGTGATGGAATTCAAGCGGCCGCCCGGAATCATTGAGGTGTACGTGTGCCCGCTGTCGGGCTTGTTGCCGACCGAGCACTGTCCCAGCCAGGTGAAGGAAATCTTCATCGCCGGAACCGAACCAACCCAGCCGTGCGACATGCACCGCGAGTTCAAAGTCAACAAACTCACGGGCAAGTTGGCGACGGTGTACACGCCGCCGGAACTGGTGGAGTCGCGGGTGTACGAAATCTATCCGCCGCGCGCCGCCGACTGGGTGCGCGAGCAGGGCATCCCGCAGCCCCCGACCGAGTACGACGACATGTACGGCCCCGGCCCCGCGCAGGGCGACGTGGCTATCATCTCGCCCGCGCCCTATTCCTACGTGCGGGGCGGCGTGGTCATCATGGGCAACGCCCGCTCGGACAACTTCCACTATTGGCGGCTGGAGTACGGCAAGGGGCTGAACCCCTCGGCCTGGAGCCAAATCGGCGGCGAGCACTACAATCAGGTGAGCAACGGGCCGCTGGAATACTGGGATGTGAGCCAACTGGACGGCCTGTACACGCTCCAACTGACGGTCGTGCGCCATGATCAGGGCGTGCGCCAGGCGGCCATCCAGGTCAACGTGGACAATCAGCCGCCCAAGATCACCGTCATCAACCCCGACGAGGGCCGGGTGTACATCAAGGAACAGGACGACTACATCAACATCCAGGTGGATGCGCGCGACAACCTGTCCATGGATCGGGTGGAGTTCTTCGTGGACGGGCAGTCGGTGGGGTTCACCACGGTGGCCCCCTATAGCCTCAAGTGGACGATCACCATGTCGGACACGATCCCAATTCCGGGCACGGTCATCACGACGACCGGCCCGATTACCGGCCCCGATGGCGTCGTTACGGAGGGCGTGATCACCGTAACAGAGGTGATCACGGACGAGGAGGGGCGACTGATACAGGTGTGGGCCAACGGCATGTCCATCATCTCGGACACGCACGGGTACACCGAGACGCACACGATTCACGCGGTGGCCTACGATTCGGCGGGGAATACCACGGAGAGCGAGAAGGTTCGCGCGCAGGTGATCCACAGGCCCGAGCCGGAGAAGGACAAGCAGAGTTCATCGGCGGCTCCGGTCGCGCCCGTGGCGTGGAGGGAGCGGCGCGCGTGGGACCTCATCGCGTAGAAGGAGGCGACATGCCCTTCATCCTCATCACCAACGACGACGGCATAGATTCGCCCGGCCTGGCGGCGCTGAAGCAGGCGCTGGGGCGGCTAGGCGAGGTGGCGGTGTTCGCGCCCGCCCACAGTTGGTCGGCGGCCGGCCACACCAAGACCATGCACAAGCCCATGCGGGTGCGGCGCGGGGCCCTGGCCGACGGCTCGGAGGCGTGGGTTACCACAGGCTCGCCCTCGGACTGCGTGGCGCTGGCGCTGCTGGGCATCCTGGACAAACGGCCCGACCTGGTGGTGTCCGGCATCAACAAGGGGCCGAATATGGGCGAAGACGTAACGTACTCGGGCACGGTGGCCGCCGCCATGGAAGCCGTAGTCTCCGGAATCCCCGCCATCGCCGCTTCGGTGGACGGATGGGAGGGGTGGGATTTTGAGCCGGCGGCGCGGGTGGTGGAACAGGTGGCGCGCGAGGTGCTGGCGCGCGGCCTTCCCCCTGGGGCGCTGCTGAACGTGAACGTCCCCGCGCTTCCCTACGAGGCGCTCAAGGGCATCCTGGTTACGCGCCTGGGCCGCAGGGTGTACAAGGACGTGCTGATTGAGCGCAAGGACCCGCGCGGCGAGAGTTACTACTGGATCGGCGGCGACCCGCCCGACGGCGAACCGCTGGAGGGGACGGACTTCTGGGCCATCAAGCACGGCTATGTGTCCATCACGCCGCTGAAGTTGGACCTGACGGATTACGCGCTGATGGAGAGCGTGCGCGACTGGAAACTGCAACTGGCGAGGTGAAAGTCCATGGAATTCTGGGAAGTCATCCTGACGCGGCGCAGCGTGAGGCAGTTTCGGCAGGATAAGCCGCTCAAAGAGGCGCAGGTGGAGAAGTTGCTGGAGGCGGCCATTCGCGCGCCCTCTGCAGGCAATCGCCAGCCGTGGCATTTCTACGTGGTCTGGTCGCAGGACGTGAAGGACGGGCTGGCCGAGGCGGCCTTCGGGCAGGGGTTCATCGCAGAAGCGCCGGTTGTGATTGTGGTCTGCGCCGACGCCTCTCGGTCGGCGGCGCGCTACGGCAGCCGCGGGCGCGACCTGTACTGCATCCAGGACACGGCCATCGCGGCGACGCACATCATGTTGGCTGCCGTGGACATGGGACTTGGAACGTGCTGGGTGGGGGCCTTTGACGAGGAGCAGGCGGCTGCGGTGCTGCGGCTTCCCGCGGTGCTCCGGCCCGTGGCGATTCTGCCCATCGGCTACCCCGCGAAGGAAGGGGGCCCGCGCACCCCGCGCAGGGGGATGAGCGAAGTGGTAACGACGCTGAAGTAAGTCGCGTATCCGAACGGCGCGTGTTGGCGGGACGGGATTCGGTCCGTCCCGCCTCTGCATGTCAACGGGTTACGCTTCCCTGCCCCAATTGCGAATGATGTCTGCGGCCTGGGCCTGCGGCACCGTGCGCTGCTTGCCCAGGTCCAGGTTCTTGATGGTAACCTGCCCCTGTGCGGCCTCGTCGGGGCCCAGGATCGCGGCGAACGGGATGCCCTTGCGACTGGCGTACCGGAATTGCTTCTTCACCGAGTCGGCCTCAAAGTACAACTCCACGCGCAGGCCCTGTTCGCGCAGGGCGCGGGTGAAGCGAAGCGTCTCGGCCAGCAGGCCGGGGTCAAACTGGAGCACCAGCACCTCCACCAGCGTGCGGCGGAGCGACGCCGGGAACATGTGGAGTTCGTCCATCACGTCTATGATGCGCTCAATCCCGATGGTGGTGCCCGTGGCCGGGTAGCCCCTGCTGGAGAACATCTCAATCAGACGGTCGTACCGCCCTCCGCCGGTGATGCTGCCGATCTTCGGCTCCTCCACGACGGTCTCGTAGATGGGGCCGGTGTAGTAGTCCAGGCCGCGCACCATGGCGAAGTCAATCTGGTAGGCGCCTTCGGGCACGCCCATGGCGTCCAGGTACGACACCAGGCCCTTCAGTTCGGCGAGGCCCTCGGCGGCGATGTCTATGCCTTCCAGCCGCTGCATCATCTCGGGGATGATGGCCATGCTGTCGCCTCGGATTTCCAGCAGATCCACCATGCGCGCGATAACGTCTTCGGCGATGCCCGCGTCCCGAAGTTCCTTGCGGACGCCGTCCATCCCGATGCGGTCCAACTTGTCAATGGAGCGATACAGTTGCCCCAGCGCCTCGCCGGCGACGCCTGAATAGATGCCGATGCCGGTGAGCACCTTACGGTTGTTGATACGCGTGGTGTAGCGCTGGAAGCCGAGCCGCTCCAGGACGGTATAGATGACCGCGATGATCTCGGCGTCGGCCAACATGCTGGCGGAACCCACGATGTCGGCGTCGCACTGGTAGAACTCCCGATAGCGGCCCTTCTGGGGCCGTTCGGCCCGCCACACAGGGGCGATCTGATAACGCTTGAAGGGGAGCAGCAGGTCGGGATTCATGGCGACGACGCGGCTCAGCGGCACCGAGAGGTCGTAGCGCAGGGCGAGTGCCTCCTGCCCCTGCCTCTGGCGCACGTCGTAGATGAGGCGTTCGGCGTCGGGGCCGTACTTGCCCATGAGCGTCTCGGCCAGTTCCACGGCGGGCGTGTGCAGCGGCTCAAACCCGAATTGCTCAAACACGGTGCGGATGGTGTTCATGACGTAGTCGCGGAGAATCATCTTCTCCGGCAAGATGTCGCGCATTCCTCTGGGTAGGCGCGGTGTGATGCGTTCGGGCATGTCCTTACTCCTTACAAGCGGCGGTTCACGATTGTTGGTTTTGTTTTACCACAGGTGGCGGCCGATTGCAAAGCGCCGGAGCCGGCAAGGCGGGTGCGCAGAGTGCCCTCGCCCGCTGGGAGTGGGCTAGGGTGAGGGGTGCAGCATGCGCGGCGTGCCTGGGGTTTTTACCGCCGAGGACGCCGAGCACGCGGAGAACCGCAGATTTGCCGCGTGTTCCTCCGCGCTGATGGGCCGTTTGGATCGCGAAGGCACGAAGGGGCGCGAAAACCGCGTCCGGCTGGCGCGCGGGGCTAAACCCCCGCGCTGAAAGAACAAAGCCCCGAAGGGGCTTCGCCCGTTCAGCCCGATGCTTCGGCGTCGGGCGCGATACCCTTCGCGCCGATTCGCGTTATTCGTGGATGACCCCAGCGAGCGCTGGGCAGGTTCCCACGCCTGCCCCCTGGTCCGGCTGCGATGGAAAGCCGCCCTACGTGCCTCCTATTCTCCCTTCATGTGAATCTGTGTTATTCGCGGATGATCCCAGCGAGCGTAGGGCAGGTTCCCGTACCTGCCAAACCTGCGACGCACCTCGGAGGTGCGTCGCAGGTGGGGGCCGCGCAGCGAGCAACGTGTCGCATGCATGCCCAATTTGACACAAGGCCAGTTGTGAATATACTTGCGCGTTGCTATGCAGCATGCAAGCCAACTTGACTGTTAGGGTCAGTGTGGATATAATGCGTTTGCCGACGTGGTGGGTTTGCCCCCGTCTCCGAGCCGACGTAGCTCAATCGGCAGAGCAGCGGTTTTGTAAACCGCGGGTTGCGGGTTCAAGTCCCACCGTCGGCTCCAGGACAGCCGGCGCGGCAGCACACGCCGGTTGTGATTCGTAAAAAGACGGTTTCGTGGGCAGGTACCCAAGCGGCCAAAGGGGACTGACTGTAAATCAGTTGGCTCAGCCTTCGGTGGTTCGAATCCGCCCCTGCCCACCTGGCTGTATGGCGGCTTAGGCCCACGTAGCTCAGTCGGTAGAGCACATTCTTGGTAAGAATGGGGTCACCAGTTCAAGTCTGGTCGTGGGCTCCACACGATCGGCCGCGCCGAGACGTATCGGTTCAGCGCTTGTGTACAGGAGGAATCTAGATGGCCAAGAAGGTATTTGAGCGGAAGAAGCCCCACGTGAACGTGGGGACCATCGGGCACATTGACCACGGGAAGACGACCCTGACTGCGGCGATCACGAAGGTGCTGTCGCTGAAGGGTTGGGC
>JACIWU010000101.1 GCA_014360805.1 Chloroflexota bacterium | reverse complement strand
GGAGCAATTTGGCAATTTGCTCCACATCTCCGCCCATGGCGAGGGGGACGGCCGAAGGCGCGGGGGTGAGATGTGTTGCTGCCCCGCCCGACGCTGAAGCATCGGGCTGAACGGGCGAAGCCCCGAAGGGGCTTTGTTCTTTCAGCGCGGGGGTTCAGCCCCGCGCGCCAGCCGGACGCGGCTTTCGCGCCCTTTCGCGTCCTTCGCGCTCCAAACACCCCAAGCGCGGGGGTTCAGCCCCGCGACGATGCGGCGATTCATCCCCACCCGCGTGGAGCAAATTGCCAATTTGCTCCACACTCGCAGCGCGGAGGTTTGGCCCTGCGCGGCCACCGCCTACGCGCCCAGCACCTGCTCGGCAGAGAACACCGGCCCGTCGCGGCACACAAGAAGGCCGCCATAGTCGCACGAGCCGCACACGCCCAACCCGCACTTCATCAGCCGCTCCATGCTGAATTGCCCGGGCGTGCCCCATTCGCGGCACAGGCGCGCCAGGCGCTCCAGCATGGCCTCTGGCCCGCAGGCGTATAGCGCGGCGTCGGGGTGCTTGTCCAGCAGGCGCGCGGCCACGTCGGTGGCCAGCCCCCGATGCCCCAGCGACCCGTCCTCGGTGGCCGGGTGCACGGCGCACCCCGCCGCCTGGAACCGCTCCACCAGCACCAGGTCGCGTGCGCATTTGGCTCCCAGCGCGACGCTGACCTCCACGCCTTGGGCGCGCAGGCGGCGGGCCAGAAACGCCAGCGGCGCGGCCCCGTAGCCTCCGCCCACCAGCACCGCCGGGCGCGGCAGCGGGGCGAACCCTCGCCCGTAAGGCCCGCGCACCCATAGGCGGTCGCCCTCGCGGAGCCAATGCGCGGCTTCGGTGAACGGCCCCACGCGCGCGATGGTCAGCGTAATTGGCGCGTCGTCCACCAGGCTGAAGGGCTTCTCGTTGACCCTGGGAATCCAGACCATGACGAACTGGCCGGGTTCTGCGTGGAGCGCCCCGTCCAGGATGAAAGTGCGCACCGTCGGCGATTCGTCGCGCAGGTGCCGAATGCGGAAGGCCGTGGGCAAGTCAATCGTCATGGGCCAGCCCTCGCATCTGGGATACGGCCGTATAGCCGTGAGTCGCCATGAATGCCAGCAGTTCCTCGGCAATGGCGGCGAACACCTCGGGCCCGCGATCGTACACCGCCGTCCCGATTCCCACCGCCGTCGCGCCCGCCATGATCATCTCGGCGGCGTCGCGCCCGCAGGCCACGCCGCCAATGCCGATGACCGGCACGCGCACCGCCCGCGACACGTCGTACACGCAGCGCACGGCGATGGGGCGAATGGCTGGCCCCGACACCCCACCGGTGCGATTGGCGAGGATGGGCTTGCCGCTGTCCGTGTCTATGACCATCCCCGGCCCCAGGGTGTTGATGGCCGAAATGGCGTCGGCGCCCTCGGATTCCACCGCGCGGGCGATGGCGGCGATGTCGGGCACGTTAGGCGACAGTTTCACGATGACGGGGAGCGACACCGCACGCCGCACGACGGCCGTAACGGCGGCGGCATCTCGCGCGTCGGCGGCAAACGGGCGTCCGAACTCCGCCTCCACGTTCGGGCACGAGATGTTGACCTCAATGAAGTCCGGCGCCGCCTCGGCCACCTTGCGCGCCACCTCGCCGAACCCCTGCACCGTCTCGGCGAAGATGCTGGCGATGAGCGGCACGCCCAGCGGGGCTAGCCTGGCCTTGGCGTCGCGCAGGATACGCGCCTCCTCGTCTGCTCCCGGGTTGCTCAGCCCTACGGCGTTGATCAGCCCGTGGCCCCAGGCCAGCACCGTAGGGTTGGGGTGGCCAGCGCGGGGCGTCGGGCCGCACGACTTGGACGTAACTGCGCCCGCGCCGCACCGCGCCACCCGCTCCAGCAACTCGGCGCTCGTGCCCAAAATCCCCGACGCCAGCACCAGCGGGTTGCGCAGGAAAATCCCGCACAGTGACACGGACAAGTCGGGCGTGGTCATTGCCGGTCTGCCTCCAGATAGGCCAGCACCTGCGCGTGCTGCGCGGCGGTGATGCGCCCATGCTTCGCCAGCGCGCCCAGCAGGCCCGACAGCGTGAACGCGCTGTGCAAGGTGTAGCCCGCCCGCGCCAGGTCGGCGGCGGCCCCCTGCTCGCGGTCTATGAGGACCACCATGTCGGCGATGTGCAGACCCTCCGCCTCCAGCGCCTGGGCCACCTCTATCTTGCTCGCGCCCGTCGTCGCCAGATCGTCTAGCACAACGACGGTCTCGCCCGGCTCGTAAAGCCCCTCAATGGAGCGGCGCGTGCCGTATTCTTTCACCTCGCGCCGGGGGTAGATCATCGGCTTGCCCGTCAGCAGCGACACCGCCGTGCCGATGGGCATGGCGGCGTAGGGGATGGCGGCCAGTCGGTCGTAGGTCAGGCCCTCCAGCAACTGCGCGTACACGCTGGCCACCTGGCTCAACACCTCGGGGTACGACGCCAGCACGCGCAGGTCAATGTAGATGGGCGACAGTTTGCCCGACTTGAGCCGAAACTCGCCGAAGCGCACCGCCCCGCAGTCAAACAGCGCCAAGGCCAGGTGTGCCTCCAGGCTCCACCCTGCGCCGGGCCTGCGCCCCTCGGCGATGGCGGCGTGGAGCGCCCGCGCGGCCTGGGCGGGGTCGTCGGCGTACAGGATGCTGCGGGCCGCAGCGATGAGCAACCCCGAACCCCGCGCGTCCAGGCCGTTGGCCAGCGTCATCGCCAAGTCCCCGCCCTGAGCGCCCACGCCCGGCACCAGGAACCACCGGTCGGGGGCCGCCGCACGAATCCGCGCCAGGCGTTCGGCCTGCGTTGCCCCGACCACCAGCCCGACGGATGGCGGCATCTCGGCGGCAACCCGCCGCGCCACTTGCAGGCACAGCGGCTCGCCCAGCGTCGCATGGGTCTGGAACTCCTCGGCCCCCGGGTTGGACGTGAGGCACAGGACGAACAACCCCCGGTCGCCGTACTTCAGGAACGGCGCGAGGGATTCCAGGCCCAGGTAGGGGTTCACCGTCAGCGCGTCGGCCTCCCACACCTCAAAGGCAGCGCGGGCGTAGGCCGCGGCGGTGTTGCCGATGTCGCCGCGCTTGGCGTCCAGGATGACGGGAATCTCCGGCGGCACGGCGGCGATAGTCGCCGCCAGCGCCCGCAGGCCCGCCTGCCCCATCGCCTCGTAGAAGGCGACATTCGGCTTGAACGCCGCCGCGAAGGGAGCCGTCTGCTCTATGATATGCCGGTTGAACGCCGCGATGGGGTCGTCGGCGGACCGGAACCGCGCGGGTATCCGCGACGGGTCGGGGTCCAGCCCCACGCACAGCAGCGACCCCGTGCGGCCCACCGCATTCTCCAACTTCTCCAAGAATGGGCGCGAATTGCGGGCCATGGCGTCTTTCCTCCCGAATCAAGGTGTCTCGTCGGCCTTCGCCGCTTCCCAAAGGGCGTCCTGCTCCTCCGGCGTCAGGTCGGCGAGGGCGCGGCCGGTCTCGGCGCAGCGGCGCTCCATCGCGGCGAAGCGCCTGGCGAAGCGGGCATTGGCGCGCCGCAGGGCGCTTTCGGCGTCCACGCCCAGCCAGCGGGCCAGGTTCACCACCGCGAACAGCAGGTCGCCCATCTCGCCTTCCCGCTCGTTGGCGGTTTGGGCCACTGCCAGTTCCTGGAGTTCCTCGGCGACCTTGCGGCGGACGCCCTCAATGTCCGGCCAGTCAAACCCCACGCGGGCGACGCGGTTCTGGTAGTCCTGGGCCTGCGACAGCGCGGGGAGCGTCTTGGGGATGCCTTCCAGCATGGAGCGGTGGTCGGTGTGGTTGCGCTCTTCGCGCTTGATCTCCTCCCAGTTCACCGTAACCTCGGCGGCCCCGGATACCTTGACATCGCCGAACACGTGCGGGTGGCGACGCTTCAGTTTGGCGTCAATGTGGGCGATCACATCGGCCATGCGGAACTCGCCCTCGTCGGTGGCGATCTGCGCGTGGAGCACGATTTGCAGCAACAGATCGCCCAGTTCCTCCATCAGGGCGTGCGGGTCGTCGCGGTCTATGGCCTCCAGCGCCTCGTAGGTCTCCTCCAGCAGGTTGGTGCGCAGGGTCTGGTGGGTCTGCTCGCGATCCCAGGGGCAGCCGTCGGGGGCGCGCAGGTGGGCGATGGTCTCCTGGAACGACTCCATCCCGCCGGGCGCGGGCAAGGGCGGCACGTACAGCGACGTGAGATGATCCACCCACGCCTGACGGTCTATTTCGTACAGCGGCAGGGTCTCCACGCGCTGGCGGGGCGTCCCCGCCGCGCCCACCAGGACCACCGGGTGCTCGTCGGGATACTGGTTCATCAGGGTGAGTTTGACCTCGGCGGCCAGGTCGCGGCTGTAGAGTTGGGCCACGAGCGCGGGCCGGTCGGGGTCAAGCCGTGGGTGGTGGAGCAGGGCGAGTTCGGTGGCGTCGGCGATTTGCACCCCATCCAGCGCGTCAATCCCCAGGGCCGACAGGGTCGGCTCAATGAAACTGAGGCCGTGCACGATGCGCACAGGGATGCCGGCCTCGCGCGCCATCTGGAGCGCCAGCAGCACGCTCCGCTCGCCCACCAGCGGGTGGCCGGGGACGGCGTACACGATGCCCGTCTCGCCCTGCGCCAGGCGGATGACCTCGCGGGCGATGGCCTCGTAAACCTGGGCGAAGTCGTCGTGCTCCTCGTAGAAATGGTCAAAGGAGTGGATGGCCGCCGAGGTGGGCAGCGCCTCCACCGTGGGGTGCTTGCGGGTGCGCACGTAAACGACGGGCGCGCTGGCCAGGACGTCCTGCGCCTCCAGCGTGAGCAGCCTGGGGTCTCCCGGCCCCAGTCCAAGGATGGTAAGACTCATGCTTCCTCACTTGACAAAGGGATTCGGTTGGTGTATGATTATAACACAAAAGCGGGTGTAGCGCAGGGGTAGCGCATCTGCTTCCCAAGCAGAGTGTCGTGGGTTCGAATCCCATCACCCGCTCCTGGCAGAAAAGGCCGCTCCGATTGGGGCGGCTTTTTCGTTTGGCCCGCGCGTTGACGGCTGGCCCCGGCGTCGTATAATATCGGGCAACAACCAATGTGTGGAGGCCGTGTGTCCGAACGTATCCTCGCCATCATCCCCGCACGGGGCGGCTCCAAAGGCGTGCGCCGCAAGAATCTGCGCCTGCTCCACGGGCGCCCGCTCCTGTACTACATCCTGCAAACAGCCCTGCGGTCCGGGCGGATTGACGACATCGTCCTGACATCCGAGGACGACGACATCCTGTCCTACGGCGCGCAGTTCGGCATCCTGCTGCGCCAACGCCCGCCCGCGCTGGCCGAGGACCACGTGCCCCTGGCCCCCGTGGTGCGCGACGCGCTGGACTGGGCCACGCAGCAACGCGGCCCCTTCTCGGTGGTGGTGCGGCTTCAGCCCACCTGCCCGCTGCTCCGGCCCGAAACGCTGGACCGCGCCATTGAGTCGTTCCTGGCCCAGGATGTGGACACGCTCCTGGCCGCCACCGACGCCACCCACCTGATGTGGCGCGAGCGGGACGGGCATCCCGTGCCCGACTACCCGGCCCGCGTGAACCGCCAGCAACTGCCGCGCCGCTACCGCGAGTCCGGCGCTTTCCTCATCACCCGCCCGCGGTGGGTGCTCGCCAGCGACGGGATCGGCCCGCGCGTGTCCATCATGGAGTTGCCCGAAGACGAGGGACTGGACATTGACACCAAGACCGACTGGCTTGTCGCCGAGGCGCTCCTGCGCCGACTGCGCATCGCCATCGTAACCTCGGCCAATGCGGCGGTGGGCATGGGCCACCTGTACCGCACGCTGACCATCGCCGACGCGCTCCTGGGGCACGACATCGCGTTCGTTGCGGTGGACACCGACCCGCAGGCCCTGGCGCTGGTGCGGGAGCGCGGCTACGCGGTGGTGGAAGCCCAGGAACGCGACATTCTGGACCACCTGGCCGCGCTACAGCCAAGTCTCATCATCAACGACATCCTGGATACCACAGCCGACTACGTGCGTCGGCAGCGAGACCTGGGCGCGTTCGTAGTCAACTTTGAGGACCTCGGCAGCGGAGCCGACGAGGCGCACCTGGTGTTCAACGCCCTGTACGAGAACAGCCGCCCAAGGGAGACGCACCGCTTCGGGCACGCCTACTTCTGCCTGCCGGAGCACTTCGCCTACGTGCCGCCCGCCGAGTTCCGCGACCCGCCGCAGACCCTGCTCATCACCTTTGGCGGCGTGGATCAGAACAACCTCACGTGCCAGACGCTGGATGTACTGCCCGCCGTGCTGGAGCGCGTGCCCCTCGCCTCGGTGCTCGTCGTGGTGGGGCCTGGCTACGCGCACGACGCCGACTTGGCGCACGCGCTGTCGCGGCTGCCCCAACCCGTGGCCGACAAGGTGCAGGTCCAGCGGGGCGTGCGGAACATGGCCAAAGTCATGCGGCAGGCCGACGCGGCGGTTACCTCCAACGGGCGCACGGTGTACGAGTTGGCCGCCATGGGCGTGCCCACCGTCAGCATCTCGCAGAACAACCGCGAGACGCTGCACCTGTTCGCGCGGTACAACCGAGGCGTGCGCTACCTGGGCATGGCCTCGCCGCAGACGCCCCAGCAGGTGCAGGCGGCCCTCGTGGAGATCTTGACCCAGCCCGAAGCGCGACGCGCCATGCGCGAGGCCCTGCTCGCCGCCGACCTGCGCGGCGGGCTGAACCGCGTCATCGGCGAAATCCACGATGCGTATTGGAGATGGAAGAATGCCCAGTGAGATGACCATCGGCAGGCGAACCCTGACGCGCGACCGATTCCAGCGGCCCTACATCATCGCCGAGGCAGGCGTGAACCACGAGGGCAGCCTGGAAGTCGCCGTGGAGATGGTGCGCCGAGCGGCGCAGGCGGGCGCCGACGCCATCAAGTTCCAGACGTACAAGGCCGAGACCCTGGCCTCGCGCCACTCCCCTTCGTACTGGGACACGAGCAAGGAGCCTACCCGCAGCCAGTACGAACTGTTCAAGAAATACGACCGATTCGGCGACAGGGAATACGAGCAACTGGCCGAAGTGGCGAAGGAATGCGGCATAGACTTCCTGTCCACGCCGTTTGACCTGCGGGCGGTGGACATGCTGGAGCCGCTGGTTCCCGCGTACAAGGTGGCCTCCGCCGACATCACGAACGTGCCCCTCCTGCGCCGCGTGGCCCAGAAGGGCAAGCCGATTCTCCTGTCCACCGGCGCGTCCACCGTGTCGGAAATCCACCGCGCGTTGGAAGTGATCCGCGCCGAGGGCAACGAGCAGGTGGCTCTCCTGCACTGCGTGCTGAACTACCCCACGGCCTACGCGGACGCCAACCTGGGGATGATCGCCCACATGCGCCGCATCTTCCCCGATCACCTCATCGGTTATTCGGATCACACGCCCGCCGACCGGATGGGCCAGGTCCTGATGCTGGCGTGGCTGCTGGGCGCGCAGATTCTGGAGAAGCACTACACGCACGACAAAACGCTGCTCGGAAACGACCACTACCACGCCATGGACGCCGACGACCTGGCGCGATTCGTGGCGGACGTGCGCTTCGCCGAGACGCTCTTCGGCAGCGGCGAGAAGCGCGCCCTGCCCTCCGAAGCGCCGGCCCGCGCCCACGCCCGGCGAAGCCTGGTGGCCGCCTGCCCCATCCAGAAGGGACAGACCCTCACCGCCGACGACCTGGTGTGCAAGCGGCCCGGCACCGGCATCCCCCCGACCCTGTACGACTTCGTCGTGGGCGCCACGGCCCTGGCGGACATAGAGCCGGACGAGATTCTGACGTTTGACAAAGTCCTGCTACGCACGTCCCACCCGCCCGATAGCAGCGTGTAGAGGGGATGGCCTTGTTCCGCCAACTCAAGAGCCTCATCGCGCAATCGGCCACCTACGGCCTGGGCGACCTGCTGACGAAGGCCGTCGCGTTTCTGCTCATCCCGGTGTACACCCGCTACCTTTCGCCCGCCGACTACGGCATCGTGGGCGTGGCCAGCAGCCTGACCACGGTGTTGGGCATTCTGTACCCGCTGGGGCTGAACGCGGCGGCCATGCGCTTCTACTACGACGCCCCCGACGACAAGGCCCGGCGCGAACTGTTGGGCACGCTGGCGGTGGCGGTGCTTCTCTTCGGGTTGGCGCTGACGCTGATCCTGGCGGCCACGCCGTTCGGCCCCGCGCTCTTCGGCCTGGCGGTGCGCGACATCCCGTTTTCTCCGTACGTCACGACGCTGCTTTGGACGGCATGCTTCGCCAACGCTTCGGTGATCCCGCTGGTGATCTTCCGCGTGCAGGAACGGCCGCGCCGCTACGTGGCCTACACGTTCGGCGCGTTCCTGCTGACCACCGCGGGCATCCTGTACTTCGTCGTGGGGCGGCACGCGGGGGCGCTCGGGAACCTGCGCGGCGTGATGACCGCCTCGGCCATCATGGCGGCTGTGTATGTGCTCACGACGTTTCGCCATGCCGATTTCGTCTTCAGGTGGCGCTGGTTCGCCGACGGCCTGGTGTACGGACTCCCCGTTGTCCCGCACCTGCTGGCCCATTGGGCGCTGACGCTGTCGGACCGCAGCATCCTGAACCACCTGGTTCCGCTGGAACAGGTGGGCGTGTACACGCTTGCGTATCAGGTCAGCATCGCCTTGAGTCTCATCACGCAGGCGCTCAACACGGCCTGGATGCCGTTCTTCTACCGCCTGGCTTCGGAGTCGGACGCGGAGCGGAAACTGGCGCGTTTCTTCACCTACTACCTGGGCATCGCGGTTTTTGCGGCGCTGGGCCTGGCGATGCTGGGCGGCGACATCATCCTCGTCGTGGCCGATCCGGCGTATCACGAGGCCGCGCGACGGGTGCCCGCGATCACCCTGGCCCATCTCGCGCAGGGGTTCTACTACCCGGCCGTCTTCGCCCTGTTCTACCGGCGCAAGACGCTGTACCTGCCCATCCTCACCGGCTCGGCGGCTGCGCTCAACATCGCGCTGAACGTGGCGCTCATCCCGCGTTGGGGGATAGATGCCGCCGCGTGGAGCAAGGTCGCCGCCTACGCCCTGCTGGCCGTGATCACGTTCGTGGCGGGCCAGCGCGTGTATCCCATCCCGTGGGAGGGGCGGCGGGTGGCCCTGATGGTGGCGATGGGCGCGGCGACCTGGGCGGCGGCGGCCGTGGTTCTGGGGGCGGCCGCGCTGGGGGTGCGGGCGGCCGCCCGGCAGGCCCCGCGCCCCGGCTAACCCGCCCA